>CAZZCQ010000037.1:0-9331 GCA_964652285.1 uncultured Tissierella sp. | reverse complement strand
CATCCTATCCATGAAATCACTCCTATTCTTGGAAAAGCTCTTGAGCTATTTCCACTTCTATATCTTCTCTTCTAAAATCAACTAGCGATTCAAAAGAGTAATTACTTATTATATTACCATCCCTTAATAAGAAACCTGATTTTACAGTTTCATCATTGGAGATGTTTGAAAATACTCCTGATTTTTCAACCGCATCCTTAAACTTTTTAGGAACTATAAGGATTTCTGAGCCTTTTAGATTTATATTGCTCAGATTTTGTTTAAGAAAACTCATATAGTTATTTTCATCAATATTTTCTAAATTCTCTTTAGCAAGAGCAAAAACCCTATCCAAAACCTTACGTTTTGCATTTAATTTCTCATCTCTTACACTTAACTTCGCCGCTGATATTTTTCTTTCTTTTATCATTACTGCGTCTTTTTTTGCCTTTTCTAAAATCTTAGATTTTATCTCATTAGCTTCAATAATCTTAGAATCGAGTATCATTTGATTATTTTTTTGAGATTCTTCGGTTATTTCTGCAGATTCTTTTCTACCATCCTCAAGAATCCTTTCAATAAGGTTTTCTAAATTAGACATTGCTTCACTTCCTTAATTTTTTCTAGAAACTAACTGCATTTATAAGTATTAATGAAATAACGAATGCTAATAATGCATAAGTCTCTACCATTACTGAATATATAATCCCTTTCGTGGATTGTTCTTCATTCTTTGCTAATAGATTTATACCTGCTGCTGCTGTCTTACCTTGAGCAATAGCTGATATCCAGCCTACAAAAGCAATTGGTAAACAAGCTGCAAATATATACATACCTTGTGCAAGTGACATGCCTGCATCCAAATTACCTAAAACCAATAGACCAATTACAAATCCATATAAACCTTGTGTACCTGGTAATAATTGTAATACTAAGGATTTACCAAACTTCTCTGATTGTTCTATCATTAATCCTGCTGCTGCCTCTCCTACTAAACCTACACCTTTAGCTGATCCAAACCCTGAAAATATAACAGCAAGCGCTGCTCCTAGACCAGCCATAACTACTCCACCATTGTTAACCATAAATTCTGCAAAACTCATCATTATTCCTCCTTATTTTACTTCCACATATTTTGATTTGTTTCTAAATAACTTAAAACTAGGTCCTCCACCTTCATAGAATTTACCAAAAAACTCTACATAGGTTAACCTAATTGTATGAACATATGCACTTAATATGCTTAAGAATATATTGAATAATTGACCGACTAGAAACACTACTATACCAGCTAATATTCCAAGTATCCCTTTTGCAAACAGCATATCAACCATCATATTTATTGCAGTTGCTATAAAACCACCTGATAAACCTAATGCCATCAATCTGGAATAAGATACAAAGTCTCCCACATAGCTTGATATACCATATAAGCTATATAATCCACCAGCTAATTTCCCTGGAATGCTATTTGACTCTCTCCCACCAGTTAGGATTATACCAACCATGCCAATAACCATAACAATCAATGCTACATTCTTCACTGTTTCAGATAAGCCCATCACTATAGCGATTAGGAATAGTCCCCCACCTATTAAAGCTAAATACCAAAACCCAACATCAAACAATGCATCAAGAAATCTTCCATCCTTGATACTCATATACGCATTTAGTGCCAGTCCATAAAAAATATGTACTGCTCCAAAGGCTATTGATAAAATCAACAATTCATTATATTGTTCAGAAGGTGTTATAAGAGCAGGGAATTCAATCACTCCGCCTAAGAAGGAACCATAAACTAGTCCCCAGAATATAGCAGAGTAGCTCAAATAATAGAAAAATCTAATGGAGGTTCTCATATTTTTGCTTAAGTTGAACCTTTTAAGTGCAAAATATGAACCAATTAACATGATTATTCCATATCCAAAGTCACCAATCATCATACCAAAGAATACTAAATAAAATGGGGCTAAATATGGAGTTGGATCAATCTCGTTATATTTTGGCAAAGCATACATTGCTGTCAATGATTCAAATGAATTTGTAAACTCCGAGTTTTCCAATAATATTGGAACACTTGCATCATCTTTTTCTGCTTCTTCTATTTCCAAATAATAAACATTACTTAGAGTGGTTTTCACTATTTCAGTAAACTCGTCAGCTTTGTCTGTTGGTATATATCCTTCTATAACATCTAGATTATCAGTTGATAAAAAATTCTCTGAAGCTGTAAGTCTTAGCTTCATGTTCATCAAATACTCATATGCAATTTCAAGATTGCGGATTTCTGTAGATAAGGATTCTAGTTGAGCCTTATAATTTGATATCTCATTCTCTAACGATTTTATTTCTTCCTTCAATTCTGCTATTTCTAGACCAGGCTCACCATCTACATCGATTTTTGCGTTGGCGTAGCTATTATTCCTTAAAATTTCCTTAACTAAGTCTTCTTCTTCTTTATATGTTATAACTAAAATATAAAGATTGTCCCTATCCTCACTTAATATCTCAAAATAAGTATATTCTGTATCTACCAAGTCGTTTTCTATATTTTGTTTTAATTTTCTTGGAATAGTACCTAATATAACCTCCGTATGTTTAAATGAATATAAATCCCTGATTGGGTTATTTAGTTTAGTCCACGGGGTTAAATCGTTTATAGAGGTTTCGATTTTAGAAATATCTTGGTTTAATGCTTCAATCTTAGCATTGAGCTCAATAACTTGATAACAAATTTCATTATAATCAATGTTTGATGCTCTTTCCTCTAATTCTTCAAAACTTAATACTTCAGTTCCTTCTTGTAAAGCTTTCAATCCAGTTACCTTAATTTCATACTCTGATAATATTTCTATACCTTTGTTAACTCTAGAAATATCTTCAGTAATTGCTACGATATTTTCAGGAACTTGAACAATATTTAAGCCAATCTCCTTTAAGGATTCATCTTTTTCAAGATTTAAAAAATGAACATAGTTAAATCTTTGAAGCTCATGAAGAAGGTTATCTCTATCGGAATCGAAAGCTAGCAACTTGAAGCTACTCATTTTAACTATTGCCATCTGCGTTCACAATCCTCTCAATAATAATGTTGACTGCTTTGCCTAAATCTGCATCACTTATATTCGTGATAGCCTCTGCATCAGATTGCCCATTTTCAAGTATAGGTTTAGCAGCTGTTTCTCCTTCTTTCCTGGCATCATCTTTAATTGCCTTTGCATTAATTTCTGCTTCATTTACTATCCTATTATATTCCTCTTCAGCCTTTGTTGTCGTCTCTTCTTTAGAGTTCTTAGCAGCTTGTATAGCTTCTTCTACCATCTCCTTCACTTCTTGTTCTGCTTCCTTCACAGATAAAATTGCATCCCTCGCCATTCAGTCACCTCCCAAAGCAATATTAAATTAACTAAAAATATAAAATACTCACTGTATTTAATAATAATGCATTTATGAGTATTTTTCAACAAATATGTGAAAATTAAAAAACTTCGCAATATAATTAAATATATATAAGAAAATATTGGTAGATAGATTAATATTTATTTATGGTTTCCCAATTTTATATACTTACATTCTATGCCTTATCATTTTAAAAGTCAATCCATAAAAAGAAGACAAGACGCCGTTCTGCTTGTCTTCTTTTTCACGATTTATGATTGAATTGGCAATTCTACTACGAATGATGTACCTACATCTAATTCGCTTTCCACATGGATATCCCCACTATGTAAATCTACAATTTCTTTTACAAGAGCTAGCCCTAATCCATTTCCTTCCTGAAAATGAGATTTATCCCCTTGATAGAATTCTTCAAATATTCTAGCTTTTGTTTCTTCTGTCATACCAAATCCATAATCTCTTATTAAAAATTTTATCTTATCATCCGTTTCAATCAAAACTATATCGACTATTCCACCTTTGTAAGAAAATTTGATTGAATTGCTTATAAGATTTACCCAAATAAGCTGTAATAACTCCTCATCACCTAAATATGTAGCTTCATCAAGATTAATATTAAATTCAATCTCTTTTTTAGCCCACATATACTCAAGTAATAAAATGCTTTTTCTAATTTGCTCATCCAATGAAAAAGAAGTTTTTGACTCTAACTCCCCTTGGTGCTCAATCTTAGATATTCTTAGTATATTTGATGATAGGTTTGATAATCTCTTAGTCTCATCAATAATAATACTGGTATACTCTTCTCTTTTCTCTTGGGTTAGATTGTCATTTTGTAGTAATTTAGCAAAACCTTGGATTGAAGCTATTGGTGTATTTAACTCATGAGATACATTGCTAATGAAGTCCTTGCGAAACATCTTAATATTGCTTAACTCATTGGTCATAGTATTAAAACTCTTAATAAGCTCACCAATTCCAAAGTTTCTTTTAGGTAATTTGGTTTTGACATTAAAATTCCCTTTTGATATTTCCCTAGTTGCTTTTATTAAATCGTTCAAAGGCTTAAGTAAATAATTACCAACTGGAAAGGCAAGCAAAGTTCCAATAATTGTACTAACAATTAATCCAACTATTAGAAATAAAATTGCAGTGGAGCCTATCTGAGAAATAATAATAAACCTAGTTAAAATCAGTAGAACTAGACCTGCCAATATTCCTGAAAATACCATCAATCCAAAAACTATAAGTACTAAGGCAAAATTCAGATTTTTAAAAACCTTCTTCAAAGCCTCACCGCCTTGTATCCCAATCCTCGGATTGTAATTATCTCAAAATCTTCATTTCCCTTAAACCGTTCCCTCAATCTATTAATGTGTACATCTACTGTCCGTTCGTCTGTATAGCTGTCTAATCCCCATATTTCATCCATCAATTGTCTTCTAGTGAAAATTTTATTTTGATAGGATAGCAACTTAAATAGAAGCATAAATTCCTTCTGAGGAATTGTTTCACTTTTGTTATTTCGTCTGATTGTCAGTTCATCATAATATAGCTCCGTTTTACCAATAATTAATTTCTTTTCACTAGTGATTTGAGAACGCCTCAGAAGTGCTGCTATGCGTAAAATCATCTCCTCGAAATCTATAGGCTTAACCATATAGTCATCAGCACCAATTATAAACCCCCTCTTTTTATCTGAAGAGTCGCCCTTTGCAGTTACCATTAATATTGGAATATCAAAATTAGCCTCACGCAATATGTTGGTAAGTTCATAACCATCCATATTGGGCATCATAATATCTAATACAATTAAATCTACGAATTGCTTGTCCAAAATTTCTAATGCCTCTAGACCATCCTTTGCTAAAATTGGATTGTAGCCATTATCTATAAGTACAGCTTCCATTAACTTTCGAGCATTTTTATTATCATCAACAACCATTATGTTAAACATATCCTATCCTCCTCTAAATCTTGAATATATTATAACATAATGTCTAGCCATGAACTTAAGTCATGGCTATATTTTTCTCACAATTCTTGATTCAATCTTTAATTTTTTTGCACATCCAACACCCAAAGCTCCTGGCCCTAAATGACATGCAATGCTCAGTGGTAAATGCCCTACATAAATAGAATAACCAGGATATATATTGAATAATTCCTTTCTCAAGATTTCTGCTTCCATATCCTCATTGGTATGTGCAATCATAAGCATTATTTCATCTTCTTCATTGCTTAAAGTAAATCGATTACTTATATCATCTTTAAGAGCGTTTAACATTATTTTTTTTGCTCCATTAGTTGTTCGAACCTTTGCAAATGTATCTAATAGACCTCCCTGAATCTGCAAAACTGGTTTAATTTTTAAAATGGTACCAATAGCTGCTACAGCTGGAGTGATTCTTCCTCCCTTCTTTAGATACTTTAGCGTATTGACTGTAATATATATTGTCGAATTGAATGTATCCTTCTCTAGAGCAACTCTTATATCCTGTGCTGATATTCCTGCTTCTGACAGTTCTAAAGCATCTATTACAGACTGCCTCTGGGTAGCAGATATTCTTTTATTATTAACTACATAAACCCTATCATTAAATTCTCTTGATAGCATCACCGCAGTCTCATAGCTTCTACTCAAGCTACTTGACATAGGTATATAGACTAAAGAATCATATTCTTTCAACACATCATTCCATGTTTTGATAATATCAAGAGGTAAAGGTTGTGCAGTAGTTATATGGGCATCTTCTGATAAGCTTTTATAAAATTTTTTTCTGTCCATATCAATACTCTCATAATATGTTTTATCATCCACAATTATTGGCATAGGTATAAGAAAAGCACCTAATCTACTAGCTTCATCTTGAGTAATACCACTATTTGTATCAGTAACAATCGCAACTTTACTCATGTATAATACCTCCTTGGAAGATAAATACTCTTATTAATGCTTATGATATTATACATGATTATTATTAACTGAGTTTAAACTTAAGGAAGCTAATCTAACTTTCATTAGATTAGGTCTATAACAAAAAGTGGACATACCTCCTGTCCACTATTTCTCTCTTACTATAATCTTGCTCATATTGTAAAATATGTAGCCCATGATCAAGCCCCCTATCACATCTGTAGGCCAATGGACCCCTAGATACATCCTGCTGATCCCCATCAATAGTATTAGGAAACTGGCGGTTATATATACTGCTCTCCTCTTCCTAGGGTTTCTTTCTTCTCGTGTTAACAAATAGGCTATAGCCAAATACATACTCATAGTAACCATAGAATGTCCACTTGGATAACTTAGTCCACCTTGCTCTACTAAGAAGAAATCCAAGGGTCTTGTCCTTTGAAATATCAATTTTAATAGATGATTAAATAAGTAACTTCCTAAGGTATTAAAAAGTAAAAACTTTGTTACAAAATATCTTTTATTGATTATTGAAATTATAATAACTGCTCCTATCGCAGGAAACAAAAATTTTTCAGAGCCTATAAAGGAAATGAAGTTCATAATATTAAATATCACTTTATTGTTACTACTATGTATTTCTTCCAAAATAGCCATATCAAATAATATTCCATTTGATGAATCCTTAACCATATATCCCATTATAAAAAATATAGCTAATAGTAAAAATAGGATAATTGAATACCCTATGTGCCTTATATTCCTCATATTATACCTCTTGTGTTTTATTTAAGCAGACAAGAAGGATTATCTTCTTGTCTGCCTTTTTCTCTTTGGAGCCACATGTATGGCTTTTTCATCCAATCCTAGTACTGCTTCGAAAAATGATTCTGATAAAGTTGGATGGGCATGTATAGCTCTAGTAATATCACTTGCATCTAGATTATTTGCTAATGCTAGGGTTCCCTCATGAATCAATTCGATGGAATTTGGTCCCAATATATGAACTCCAAGGATTTTGTTGTCTTGAGATGCCAATACCTTGATGAATCCATCTGTATCACCTGATGCTTGAGCTTTACTATTAGCCCCTAACATAAATTTACTTACCTTGTATTCAATTCCTTTTTCCTTTAATTCTTCCTCAGTGTATCCTACTTGTGCAACCTCCATCATCATAAAGACTGCTGCAGGAAAGTTTTCAAAATCTATATCAGGTTCTAGACCCATAATCCTTTCAACTACATGCATTCCTTGACTAGATGCTACATGGGCTAATTGTATTCCCTTGCTATTAACATCTCCTATGGCATATATACCTTTCACTGTAGTTTCAAAATCATCATCGACTTGAATTCCTCTTCTATCATATACAATCCCCACATTCTCTAGATTAAGCCCTTCCACCATAGGTGCCCTACCAGACGCAATCAATACCTTATCTCCTAGAACCTCTATTTCTTCATCTTTATCTTTATATCTAGCTAGAACCTTAAGTCTGCCATTTTCATCGATTATTTCCTTTGCTCTAATATCAACATAAACATCAATACCTTGTTTCTTTAGTAATGGTGTCAACCTTCTAGATATTTCCTTGTCTGAATTCTTTAAAATTCTAGAAGCCAATAATATAACTTGAGATCCTAGCTCTTGATATATGCTAGCAAACTCAAGCCCTATAACGCCTCCACCAACTACTATTAGTGTCTCTGGTATCTCATCCAATTCTAATAGCTCATCAGAAGTGATAACACCTTCTAAATCAACACCCTTAGTCTCAGTCTTCTGAGGTCTTGAGCCTGTAGCGATTATAATATTGTCCACTTCAATATCCCTAGTCCCACCATCTTTTGATTCCACTGTTATAGTATTTTTATCCTCAATTGAAGCTTTACCAGGAATAAATTCTATATTCTTATATGAGGAAATAAGTTTTTCAATTCCTGATACTAATTCGTTGACTACTCTATTCTTTCTTTCAAGCAAGGCTTTTCCATCCAACCTATACCCTTCCACCTCTATGCCAAGTTCATGAGCTTTTTTTAATGAATTCATCACCTTAGCATTTTTGAAATAAGTCTTAGTAGGGATACAGCCTCTATTGAGACATGTTCCCCCTACTTCTCTATTCTCAATTAAATATACCTCTGCATCTAATTGTGCTGCCCTAATGGCTGCTACATAACCACCTGGTCCTGCACCAATTATTGCTATCTTTTTTGTCAAGTATCGACACCTACCCTTCGTATTTAAGCACAGGATTTCTTGCAGCCTTAACCTCATCTGGTCTTCTGACTATTGTATTATGTGGTGCTTCTTTTAATATTTTAACATTGGTCCTTGCTTCTTCTACAATTTGCTTCATTGCATCAGCAAATTCATCTAGGGTTTCCTTACTTTCGGTCTCAGTTGGCTCTATCATCAGGGCTTCTCTGATTATCAATGGGAAATATACAGTTGGTGGATGGAATCCAAAGTCGAGAAGTCTCTTAGCTATATCTAATGTGCTTACTTCTAGATTTTCTTCCTTCAGACCGCCAAATACAAATTCATGTTTATATAGAGTATCTATTGGCAGATAATAATAATCTTTTAATTGACTCAATAGATAATTTGCATTTAATACTGCTATTTCTGATACTTTCTTCAAGCCATCTCTACCCATTGTCAATATATAGGTATAAGCCCTAACCAAGATTCCAAAATGTCCATAGAAATCCTTAACTTTACCTATAGAATTTGGATAATTATAATCAAAGTAATATCTATCTCCATCCTTCTCCACTGTAGGAGTTGGTAAAAATTCCACTAGATGTTTCTTGACTCCCACTGGTCCAGATCCAGGTCCACCGCCACCATGTGGTGTTGAAAATGTCTTGTGAATATTGAAATGAACCACATCAAATCCCATATCTCCAGGTCTTGCATGACCTAGTATTGCATTGGCATTTGCACCATCATAATATAATAATCCCCCAGCTTCATGGACTAGTCTTTCGATTTCAAGAATATCTTTTTCAAATAAGCCCAGAGTAT
>CAZZCQ010000036.1:0-9496 GCA_964652285.1 uncultured Tissierella sp. | reverse complement strand
CAATTCTCTAGAAATCTATGGAGAAATGATATAAAAACCTATACCCAAGATAAAATGGCTATCGCACTATCTCAGGAAGTGGTCAACCATACAGATTATGACAAGTTATCACCATTAGAGAAGAAGTATACCCTCCTACCTTTTATGCATTCAGAATCCTTGGAGCTTCATGATTGGGCTTTAAAATATTTCCGACAAGTTGGAGATGATAATTTGATGTATTTTGAAAATCTTCATAGAGAGGTATTAGAGACCTATGGTCGCTATCCATATCAAAATGAGGATTTAGGAAGAAAATCTACAGCAGAGGAAGAAAAGTATCTTAAAGAAAAGGCAGGCAAATATTATAGTTCAGAAGAAGATTAGTATCTTCTTCTGCCTTTACATATTTTCATTTTAGGTGTAAAATATTTAAAAGAAATTCAGTCTATTAGAGGAGGAGAGTATATGAATAAGAAGAATGTAATTATTATAGGTGCAGCTGGGCGTGACTTTCACAATTTCAATACTTACTATCGAAACAATGAATTATTCAATGTAGTAGCATTTACTGCTGCTCAAATACCAGATATAGATGATAGAAAATATCCTTCTGAATTAGCTGGCAGTCTGTATCCCGAGGGGATTCCTATATATTCCCAAGATAAATTGTCTCAATTAATTAAAGAACTTGATGTAGATGAATGTGTCTTTGCCTATAGTGATGTAAAATACGATAAAGTAATGGGCATTTCTGCCATCTGTAATTCTGCAGGAGCAAACTTCACACTTCTTGGACCTAAAAACACTTCACTTAAGAGTACCAAACCTGTGATTTCGGTATGTGCTATTAGAACAGGTACTGGTAAAAGCCAAACATCAAGGAAAATCATTGAAATCCTGATGGAAAACAATCTAAGGGTTATTGCGGTTAGGCATCCTATGCCTTATGGAGATTTAGTTGCCCAAAAGGTACAGCGTTTTGCTACAGTGGATGATCTAAAGAAACATAATTGCACAATAGAGGAAATGGAAGAATATGAGCCACATGTTGTACGTGGTAATGTTATATATGCAGGTGTGGATTATGAAGAAATACTTAGGGCAGCAGAAAATGATCCAGATGGCTGTGATGTCATAGTTTGGGATGGAGGAAATAATGACTTCCCTTTCTATAAATCTGATCTTGCCATTACTGTTCTAGACCCTCACCGCCCTGGGCATGAGCTTAGTTATTATCCAGGAGAGGTTAATTTACGATTGGCTGATATAGCAATTATTAATAAAGTAGACAGTGCTAGTAAAGAAAATATTAAGATTGTAGAAGAAAATATCAAAGCAGCTAACTCAAATGCGATCATCATTAAGGCTGATTCTAAAATAACTGTAGATAATCCAGATATTGTTACAGGAAAGAGAGTCCTAGTTGTGGAAGATGGTCCTACTTTAACCCACGGTGAGATGAAATTAGGTGCTGGGACAGTGGCTGCAAAAAGATTAGGAGCTAAGGAACTTATAGATCCAAGACCTTATATTGTTGGAAAATTAAAGGATACCTTCAAGACCTATCCAGATATTGGTGCTTTATTACCTGCTATGGGATACGGTGAGCAACAATTAAGAGACCTTGAAGAGACCATAAATAGAACGGATTGTGATTCCATAATTGTAGGAACTCCTATTGATTTAACAAGAATTATCAATATCAATAAGCCATATACCCGTGTACATTATGATTTGGATGAAATCGGCAGCCCGAATCTACATGCGATTTTAGCTGACTTTATTAAGGAACATAGATTAAAATAATAATAATAAAACAAGCTCACTTAAAAGTGAGCTTGCTGCTTATTGAATAATAACTCACCAGCCTTTTCCATTTCACCATTTCTATATAATTTAATTACCTCAGGTATTTGAGTATTAACGGAACATTTCATTTGGCACCTCGCTTTTTTACATAATAGGCATCTATTTGCCTCTGAAATTAAAAATTTAGAATTACAACTCAAATTAATCATCCTTTATATTTAAAATTGATAACTCTTTCAATTATACAAAGATTAGAAATATTATAAATAATAGTTTAAAATATAACTAAGACACCTTCCTTTAAAATTAACTTGACATTCATTTTTAATCGTGTTATTATTATAAAAATTTCATATAAGTCCTCATCCTAATGGGTGAGGTAGAGGCGCGATATCTATCAGTAACAATATGGAGGACGGGATCCAAAGATATATTGTGAAAGGAGCCATCGCCGAAGCTTCAGATACCAAAATCTGTTGCTGGGTCTATATTTAATAGATATAGGACTGTCATCATAATATTAGCTCGATATTATGATGTTGTACTATCTCACACTGAGCAGAAAGGAGAGGAGATTATAGCTTTATTTAAGCATAATATAACCTAACATTTCCTAGTTAGGTATTTTTTGTTTTTGACAGCAATTACATTAATACAATCTAAGGAGGAATAAAATGAGTGAAATAATTAGCAATTCAATAATTGAAACTACAAATAATACAATTCAAGATAAATCAGAATTCAAAAAAGAAATTAGTCTATTTGGAGGTATCAGTATTTTAGGTGGAATAATGATAGGTTCTGGAATATTCTTTATAGGTTCATATGTACTTATAAGAAGTGGTATGAGTATGGGTCTTGCTTTATTAAGTTGGATAATAGGTGGTATAGTTTCCCTTTTAGGGGGTATATGCTATGCAGAACTAGGTGCTTCTGACCCAAGTGTTGGTGGTTCAACTGTATATCTGAATAAGGCATAATCACCATTAATTGGGTTCTTGAGTGGATTTAGTTCTTGGTTACTTGGTGGGCCAGGTTCAATTGCAGGACTTGCTATAGCTCTTCCAAGCGCATTGACAAATATAATCCCTATGGATTCTAACATGATAAAGATTATAGCTGTTTCATTAATTATTGGATTAACTGCTTTAAATTATGTTGGAGTAAAATCAGGAAGTATGGTACAGAATCTCTCAATGATAGCAAAACTAATACCAATTGTCATTATATTAGTACTAGGCTTAGTATTTGGTGATGTTAAGCCTAATTTGTCAATGACTCCAACTACTGGTGAAATAAGCTTTAGTTCTATTATTGGTATGGTGTCTTTTGCAGTTGTAGCTACGCTTTGGGCTTATGAAGGGTGGACAAATCTTAACACAGTTGCAGAAGAAGTTAAAAATCCTAAGAGAAATCTTCCATTAGCAATTATTATGTCAATCGTGTTCATAACATTGATCTACACATTATTTAATTATTCAATATATAAAGTAGTGTCCATTTCTGAAATCGAGACTCTACTAGCAGATGGAAATTATTACCTAGGTACTTATGCAGCTCAAAAACTAATGGGTAATGCAGGACAATTACTGGTTATTGTGGCGATGGTAACAGCAATGTTTGGATCACTTAATGGTTGTATATTGGCTTTCCCTAGAATGTACTATGCCATGAGCAACGATGGACATTTCTTCAATAGTTTTAAAAGATTACATCCAAAATACAAAGTACCTCATGTTGCATTAGTAGTTCAAGCTGCTATTTCAATAATCTTAGTATTACTAAGGGATTTAGGCCAATTAACATCACTAGTTGTATTTTCTGGAATGTTGTTTAATACACTTACAGTGTTAGCAGTATTTATATATAGAAGAAAGTTCCCAAATCTAGAAAGACCATATAGAGTATTTTTATATCCTTTTACTGTAATAATCACGGTGTTAATATTTATTGGACTGCTTATCAATACATTTATAGAAGACCCAGTTACATCATTGATTGGTCTCAGTGTACCAGCTTTAGGAGTATTATTTTATATTTATTTTAATAAAAGAAACAGGGTAAATGAAATTTAACTGAGGTGAAAAAATGAAAACCATATTAAATAACGGTAGAATCTATATTGAAAAAAACTATTTTGAAGAAGCACTTCTTATTGAAGATGGAATAATAAAAGCAGTAGGAACAAATGAAGAAATCTCATCATATAAGGCAGATGAAATCATAGATCTACAAGAAAAAACTGTACTACCTGGATTTAATGATAGTCATCTTCATTTAGCTAGTGTAGGAAGCAATATGACTTCCTGTGACTTAACTCCTGCTAGATCAATCGACGATTTAGTTAGTATTGGAAAAGAATTTATTGCTAATAATCCAGGTTTAACTTCTTTATCAGGAAGAGGTTGGAATCAAGACCATTTTACTTTTGGTGAAAGAAGAATGCCAACAAGATTTGATTTAGATAAAATTTCAAGAGAAATACCTATAGTCTTTGAAAGAGTCTGTGGACATATGGCAACCGGGAATACGAAAGCTCTAGATTTAATAGGAGTAGATGAGAATACTAGTGTTGATGGTGGGGTCATTGAGCTGGGGACTGATGGAAGTCCCAATGGCATAGTTAGTGAAAATGCCGTTGGATTTTTGACCTCTGTAATTCCACCTAAAAATATAATAGCTTTGGAAGATGAATTCCTAAAAGCAGCGGAATATGCTATTAGCCTGGGGATAACATCTGTTCAGTCCTCTGATATTATAGGTGAGAATGCTGAGCGGATGTTTGAAGTAATCCATGATATATACGATAATAAAAAGACCAAACTAAGGTATGGTCATCAGTTTAACTTCCAAGATATCAATGATTTTAGTGATTATCTAGATACCGAGTTCTCAACTGGACAATATGATGAAAAATTCTTATCTAAAGGAGCATTAAAACTATTTATAGACGGGTCTCTAGGTGCTAGAACAGCATTGATGCAGGATGACTATAAGGATGCTCCTGGAACAAAAGGAGTTCAAGTGTTGGCTAGTGAAGAGCTGGATGAAATATGTGCTTTGGCTACTAAGAATGGTATTAGGATAGTCACCCATGCTATTGGGGATGGTGCTGTTGAAATGATATTAGATTCTTATGAAAAGATATTAGTCAATGGAGAAAATCCATTGAGACATGGAATAGTGCACTGTCAAATAACTAGTAAGGAGCAAGTGGAAAGGATAGCAAGATTAAATATAGCGATCATGTTCCAGCCTATTTTCTTGGACTATGATTTAAATATTGTTGAAGATAGAGTTGGAAAAGAACTATCATCTACTTCATATGCTTTCAATTCACTATATAAGTTTGGAGTACCTATAAGCTTTGGTACTGATGCTCCTGTGGAGGACTGTAATCCATGGCATAATCTATACTGTGCGGTTACTAGGATGGGTTTAGATGGCAAACCTGAAGGAGGATTTTATCCTGAAGAGAAAATGGATTTACAAGATGCTATTGACTGCTACACTCATGGAAGTGCTTATAATGAATTTAAAGAGACCTTCAAAGGAAGACTTAAACCAGGCTACTTAGCAGATTTAATTATACTTGATAGAGACATTTTTACTATCGTTCCTGAAGAGATAAAGGATATTTCTGTGGAAAGGACTATGATCAATGGAGAATGGATCTAGGAGATATGAGATGTAGTTCCACTTTTGAGGGTATATATCTTATAACATAAATATATTGGGGTGAAGATATGAAAAAGTCTATGTTAATTATTTCTATATCAGTAGCTATATTTGCTGTTTTAGCATATATTGTTGGAGGAAGTAATCTTGTATTAGAAGGTTTCAACATTTCAATTAGAACTGCTAGCAGGTCAGTCTTAATGTTACTAGCATCATTCATTGTAATTGGACAAATACAGGTTCTCCTCTCTAAGGAAGTACTTGACAAATGGCTTCAAAAGTTTAGTGGGATTAAAGGAATTATTATAAGTGCTTTAGCTGGTGGACTCTTTCCTGGTGGACCTTATATATACTATCCATTTATCCTTAGTTTTAAGGAGAAGAGGTTACCTTTCTATATTTTTATCCCTTTTATATATGGAAAACATGTCTATGACTTTTCACGAGTTCCTATGGAGATGAGTTTAATAGATCCCAATATTGCATTGATTAGGAATCTAATCACTCTCCCTATACCTATTATTGCAGGTCTATTGGCAAAACGGTATTTCCAATATAAAACGATGGAAAGTATTTTTATAAGTAGAGGTGACGAAGATGACTCAATCCACCCTAATCCTTAGCATAGTAGCTATAATACTTGTCCTTATAAATTATAAAAAGACTGGAAAACACTTAGAAGGCTTAAAATCTGGAATAATACAAATGTTTAAAACACTCCCCCTTATATTAGGAGCTTTTATTTTGGCAGGTATGATAGAGGTCCTAATTCCTGGAGAATTTGTCCAACAATGGCTATCTAAAGAAGCTGGACTTAAGGGAATAGTATTAGGTGCATTTGGGGGCATGATACTTGCTATGGGTCCTTATGCATCCTTTCCAATTATTGCTTCAATAATGTCATCTGGAGCAGGCTTGGGAACTATACTATCTCTTATTACTGGATGGACCTTGTTAGGCTTTAGTAAAGCTCCCTATGAAGCAGCTTTCTTTGGCGGAAAATTCTTTCTATATAAATTAGTCTTTAATATTCCTTTTTGTTTCGCAGCGGGTTTGATAGGTCATCTTATAGAAATTGTTATTTTTATATAAAAATATAGCCAGTTTAGCTCTCTTGTGAGTTAAACTGGCTATTATACTATTTCCTAAAATCGATATGTTGCAGCTGCTCCAGTTGTTGATGGCATCGTATCCTTAGGAAGCATAATTACACTTCCACCATTATTGATAACTATCTCTGCAATATCATTCAAAATATCACCAAATTCTGGATGACTTAATTCTCCGCTCTCTATTCTTCCTGTATAACGATTGATTCTACCAGCCAGAACCCTATCTGATTCAATCAGGACTGTATCTATTCTATTTTCAGCACTAGCTTTTGCTATTTGAGTTATATCATCTGAACCTAGGTATTGGGCTCTAGAATCCTGAAATTTCTTTACCAATTCTCCAGTCCTATCTACATATAAAGGCTCAATCTTCTCCCACATCTTATCCTTCAACTTGTCTATGGATAAGATATCATAGTTTGTCTTTATTCCCTCCTCTAGTAAGAATGGATTGTGACTTATCTTTCTAAACAGTGTGTGATACTCAGGCAAAGCTACTAGAACTAATGGCAGCTTTGTTGGTCTAGAATAGTTTTCCAGGACTGTCCTATCCACAAATCTAAAGAATTTCTCTATGTCTTTTCTGCTCTCTTCTTTTTTATCATTATAGCTATGGTAATTACCTTGATTCCCAGCTCCTCCATATCTACCTGTTATATAGGATGAAGTAAAATCCTCTCCCAGTACTTCCTTGATATTATTAGGCATATCATCATCTAGGTCTAGCTCATCAAAACCATATCTATTGCCTTCAAATAGGGTAAAGCCTTCTTTATTTAAACCTAGAGCATGGTAGCGGTCTGCTGACTGGAAATTCCTAATCAATGGTTTGATATGAAAATTATCTGATACCACCACTAATTCCTTGGTAGGCCTATTTAGCTTGTAGATAATTGCTTGCCCTTCAGCATATAATATTCCGATTCCATCATAAGTATGCATCCAGAATTCCTTATCCTCACCTAACTTTACAAATAAATCAATAATCGACTTTGTCTCTCTTTTAGGATACTTTTGTTCCAAAGATCTTTCTATTTCTTTTATTAGATTCTTGAATCGAATAACATCCTGTTTGTTCTCAGGGCTATGCCTATGAGTAGGCTGATATAAGGAAATAAATGGCCCTTCTTTCGCTTTAAATAATTCATTAGGGAAGTCATTAACAATTTTATACACAATAATCCCTCCTGTATAAATTTCTTTGTATTGTCTTACATATACCCTAATGAGTATTATTAAAAACCATATAGCAAGCATCCATCATTTTAATATCTACATTTTTTAATAACAATTGGGTATATATCCCTTATAAATAAATTATACAAGGAGATGATTATATGGATTTAATTGATCTACTAGGTAATCAGTTGTCAAACCCTGATATACTTAAACAGCTAGGTAAGTCTATAAATGCTAGCCCTAAGCAGGTAGAAAACGCAGCCAAAATTGGATTGCCTGCTATGGTTGAACAGATTAGTAGAAATGCAAGTACTAAGGAAGGAAGAGATTCCTTGGCTAAAGCTTTGGACCAACACAAAGATGATAATGTCAGTGATATTGTTGGATTCTTGAAGGGTGTAGATACGAAAGATGGTTCAAAAATTCTACAACATGTATTTTCTGGTAAGAATGATAAGGTGCAAAATTCTATTGCAAAACAAAGTGGCTTGGATTCAAGTCAAGCATCAGGACTAATGTCTATGTTAGCACCAATGGTTTTAGGTGCAATGGGTAATCAAAAGAAATCTCAAAATCTTGATGCCAATGGAGTAGCCAATCTAACATCCCAGTTGACTAAATCCATGGGTAAGAATACGGATCTTATGGGAATGGCTACAAAGCTTCTGGATAGTGATGGAGATGGTGATATAATGGATGATGTGGGAGGATTATTAGGTAAGTTCTTTAAGAAGTAAAAAGAGGGTGAGATATGGACTTTATCCAATCTCACCCTTTTATTTATCTCACAATCTGATTGATAGAATTGATAATATCATCAGCCATCACTCCATATGTCCCTAATCCATCAGAGGCCTTTTTTCCTACTAATCCATGTATATAAACCCCCAGAGTAGCTGCTTGATATGACCTTAGTCCTTGCGCTATCAAGCCTGCAATTATTCCAGTTAGCACATCTCCTGAGCCTCCTGTAGCCATACCATTATTACCTGATTGATTTAAATATACTTGTCTATTTTTGTTTGCTATAACTGTTCTTGTATCTTTCAAAACACAGATAAGATCTTTTTCTGACGCATATTTCTTAGCTTCATCTATGATATTTTCCGATATCTTTTCAATATCCTTATTTATGAGTCTAGACATCTCCCCTAGATGTGGTGTAATTATGATGTCCTTCTTATGATTATCCAATAGGTTTGGATATCTTGCTATTATATTTATACCATCTGCATCTATGATTATGGGTGATTTTGCATTTAAAAGTAGAATTTCTAATATCTCTTTTGTGTTCTTTCCTATGCCCATTCCAGGCCCAATTATTATAACATCTGATTCCATTATCTTGGATAACAATACCTTATCTCCAATATTCTCAGAATCATATGTAGTCAAAATTGCTTCTGGTAAAAGGGTTTGGAGAATCTCTCTATTTTCTTCTACAGTATAGATATCAACCAATCCTACTCCCATCTTATAAGCTGCCTTGGCTGATAAATAAGCTGCTCCACCCATATTGACAGAACCTGCTATTACTAAGACCTTGCCAAAGGTTCCCTTATTTGAGTAGGCTTTTCTCTTAGGAATCATCTTCAAATCATCTGGTGTATGAGAGCAGACCTCTGGATACTCACCCTCAAACCCTTGCTCTGTAATTCCTATATCTTTGATTCTAATAATCCCTGCATAGCTGGCTCCAGGATACAGTACCAATCCCACCTTATTGAAAGCAAATG
>CAZZCQ010000035.1:0-9601 GCA_964652285.1 uncultured Tissierella sp. | reverse complement strand
TGAATAAATGGTTTGCCTTTAATATATCCTGTATCCCTCATGAATTTTATATTATATAAGTGCCCTACATCATAGCACTCAAGCTCTGGCTTTGTCCCATTCTCATTCATCATTGTTAATAATTTTTCCAAATCGCCGAAGGTGTTTCTGAATATAATATCTTTATTAGCAAGATTAGGTTCTTCCCAATCATATTTGAATTCTTTTATCTTCGCCACTGCTGGGAATAGCCCCCAGTTAATTGAACCAGCATTCATAGAAGCAAGTTCAGGTTTGAATCTTGGAATAGATGCTGCTCTCTCTTCAGGCGTCATGGCAGTTCCTCCACCTGTTGTAATACATATTATGACATCTTTATTCTTTGCTCTTATCTTACCAATAATCTCCTCATATAAATCTAGATCAGATTATGGTTGACCATTTTCTGGATTTCTAGCATGAATATGAACAGATGCTGCACCAGCGTTTGCTGCATCAATAGCATTCTGAGCTATTTCATCTGGTGTGATTGGTAAATACGGTGACATTGATGGAACATGAATAGAACCAGTTATTGCACAGCTAATAATTCTTTTCCTCATTGTTCTTCCTCATTGTTCTTCCTCCTTATATTTAAAAACTAAATAAACTAATTATTGCACATCACAAATCACTATAAATAATTAATCGCCTCCTAATATATAAATAGTTGACAAATATAACCATTAGATTATAATTTGTCTGTGATTTTACAAAGTTAATTTCAAATTAATCAAAATAAAATTAAGGATACATCAAATCAAATAAACCCAAAATTTGAGCTATTCTTTCCCTTCTCCTTATTTTTAAACCAATATTAAGTTTTTAAGATTCGATAATTGAGATTTATTCAACTAAAAGTCTTGGCAAATTATTTAACTATGTATTTTCAATTACCAATGTTAAGTGAATTTAATATGATTTTTGCAGTTCACCTGCAAAATAATGAGATCCTTTGTAAAAATTTTAGATTTAGTTTGATTATTCTATAATCTTTACTTTATTGTATCAAAAATTACCAATTAACGCAAGTTTATTATTGAACCAGTTACTCCAATGATATCGCTTTCATAAATCAACCATTTTTGCAATCTTTCATAGCTAATTAGCTAGTTACCCTTGTATGTTATCCTATATTTGCTTACTTTCCATATTTATTATAATTTCAATTCTCCCATATTGCTATACATAATATCGTTTTTTTCTTCCTCTTGTCCTTTATCTTCACTCTTTACAGATTTGAGTGGTTCTCTAATCTTGCCATAATTTTTATCAGTTTTATTGTTCAAGACACCTATAAGTTTAGCTGGAGCTTCTATTAATCCAAAATTATTGATGGAATGAAGATATTTTTCTATATTTTCTACATTCACACTATCTTCAATTATCAATTTCCCCATATTCTTTATTGTCACCATATCCTTAAAATTCTCTGAAATGCTCATCTTACCTTTATTGACCAATAACCTACCATCAATTATCTCTACTTCTACATCCACAGCTATTATATCACCAATTTTGGAGTAAGTCTTTTTATCTAAAATTAGTTTATCACAAACTAGATATACAATATGATTTTTAAGTTCTATATTTTCTACTAGATTTATCTCCACATCCCCGTCTACATATAAAGCCATCCTGCTATAATTTTGTATATGTCTAGTATCTAGTTTAATATCTCCTTTAATATATTCGATACCTTTTGCATAATATGGGATTATCTCTTTTTCAACTGCATAATATTCATCTATAAAAGGAAATATCTTATCCTCAATTTTCTCCAGAACAATAAGCTTTTCCATTACTTCAATCCTATCCAACTTTTCATCTAACAATTCATCATCTAAATCTTCCCCTACAATTAGCTTTTCGAAGGATAACTTAGATTTTTCTCTAAATCCTTTTAAGAATCTATTAGATAGTGTAGTTGTACCTGGGAAGAATATATAATCATTCTTGTGATTTGTTGTGGTACCATTGATAGTTGCTTTTGACAAAACAGAGCCTGATATGCTCTTTGGTAATATTAATTTACCGTTGACTAAGATAGTATAGATCTTTTCATCGATTAATTGGTTAGTGATATCTTCTGTAAACCTTAATTCTCCATTGACTACAATAGCTAATGTACCCCTAAACCCCTCAAGATAATCTTTATCCACTTTCATATTACCATTGTTTAGTATCAGTTTTATATCCTTATCTATTGGGATTTTAATGGATAATCCTATATTCTGTTTCTTTGCATGACTTAGTAAGCCTTGAGATTCATCACTTTCTATAATGAGGCCTACATTTTCTATTTCTGTTATTTCCTTAGCTATCTCTTCCTTAATTTCTCTAACATCTAGAACGCCTATATTTATTATCTTTGACATATTATACCTCCTATAGTTTCCCCCTTAAATTATTTATTGCTACACTTAATCTAGATCTAACAGTTGATGGTGATATACCCAATACTTGACCTATTTCTGTACTATTTAAGTTCATATGATATTTTAGTTGTACCACCTGTCTTTGTTTTTTTGGTAATCTATTAATCAATTCTCTAATAATAACTGCTTCCTCAAAGCTTTCACTATCTTCTATCATAGACACATCTTCTATAAAGACAAGTTTGTTTCGTTTTCTTATATTATCTATATTCTTGTTCTTTATTGTGGCAAAAAACCAGCCCTTGATTTGATATTCATTCATATAATTGAATATCTCCTCATTTTCTAAACTAGATACATAAGCATCTTGTACCAAATCCATGGCTCTTTCTTTACTTCTTGTTATAGAAGTAGCAAATTTCAAAAAATCCTTATTATATTTATCAAAAATCATATAAATATTTATGGATATCACCTGCCCTATAATACAAACTCAAGAGGAGCTATTTGAATGTTCTAAACTCGAGATTAGACCATCTTGCATCCATATTCTTCAAATCTGCTTTAGCCTTTTGCTTATCAAGCTGATACTCATAGCTGCCATTATAGTATTCTGGTTTCAAAAACCCTTTAATCCAATTAATTATCATTTCTGACCTCCAATCATTAAACTATATAGGTATTTATCCTTCATACATATAACGGATAGAATGATTGAAGTGTCCATTGTAATATTATTCTTAAATTATACCATAAATAAGAGAAAGTCCCTTATGGGGCTTCTCAAAAGATTGTAATAATATTGTAAACAATAATAAAATATAGCTCCATTAATTAATATTTTTTATTATAATAAATCTTTAAAAATCCTTTTACTAACGACATAAATAACAAGGCACAAAATAAGGTAATAAATACTACATCACTAAAAAAACCAGCTACAACTACTGCAATAATTAATGATCCAAGTACAAAATTGTATCCTACTCCCCCAATTTTATCGCTAATTAATTTCTTTCTTTCATCATTTTCTTCGATGTAAACTAATCTTAGTTTTTCATCATCTTTAAATGCCTTATTATACATAAGAATCTGTTTAAGAACAATAAACACAAATGCTGCAAATAATCCTACCTGTAGACCATGCATAAAATCATAGATATGACCATTGCTATCTATTTGATTATATCCCCAGACCCCAGCTACACCAACAAATATTACAGCTAAAACATTAAAAATACTTAATAGTACTATTCTTCTCTTCAACACAATCTTGAATTCTTCCATATCCTAACCCCCTACTTCTTTAATCCATACCCACATCAGAAAAATCAAATACCTCTTCAATACTTAGTCCAAAGTGTTTTGCAATTTTATATGCTAATACTAATGATGCTGTGTACTTTTCTGTCTCAAGTGATGTAATAGTTTGCCTTGTAACACCAACTGCCATAGCTAACTCTTCCTGAGATAGTTTATTTAATTTCCTTAATTCTTGAATTCGACTTTTCATAACTCCCTCCAATGCATGGTTAACTTTGCAATTTTAGTATAGTATACTTTGCATATAATGTCAAGCATACCTTGCAATCTTGATAAATAAAACTTCTATAAGAAATCTTTAATTATAAAACATCTTGATAAAATGGAAAGCATGCTTGACATTATCAATGATAGTTGATATGATAAAATTGGAAAGTAAGCTTTCCAATCATTTTAGGAGGATCTTCTTGTGAAAAATAAATTAGAAGAATTAAGAAAAGAGCGTGGCATAACCCAAGAGGAATTGGCTGAGGTTTTAGAGGTGTCCCGTCAGACCATTGGTTCCCTTGAAAAGGGACGCTATAATCCATCTATTATCTTAGCATTCAAACTTGCTCGATATTTTGATAAGTCAATTGAAGAAATTTTTATTTATGAGGAGGAGTCCAATGGAAGATAGATTAAAAAAAAGAAGGCTAAAACATTTTATATTTACAGTATTGGGTTATCTACTAGGTACCATAATAAACGATATATTTTTAAAGGGTGATGGCGCATCTAGAGTCATAATAGGTGTTATGTTTGCTGCTATTGTTAGGGGACTCTTAGATTTATATGAAAATAAAAGATATCCTAAAATAATAGAAAAAGAAAAACAGCTTGAAAAAGATGAGCGGTTAATTACAATCAAAAATAGGGCTGCTTATTTTATGTATAATATAATGATTACCATCTTAGCAATATTATGGCTTGTATTTATTGTTAAAGGCCATGATGAACTTGCAAATTTTTCTGCTATATTAGTAATAATCATGGTTTTTGGAATGGAAATATGTAGATACTATTGGAGTAAGAAGATATAGGTTTGTCATTCCGAGTCTGCGAGGAATCTAACAGGATTTTCGCCATCCTGAACCTAGTGAAGGATCTTAAGATTCTTCGTCGCTAGGCTCCTCTGAATGACAATATATTCTATGACATTTATAATTAGTTTAAGATTGGAAGATTTATCATGAATAAAAAGAGGATTATCATTAAAATATCAGTGGTTTTACTTATTCTTATCATCCTTCCGCTTTCTTTTCCCCAAATAAGAAGCTATTTTATCATGTCCTATTATAGTTTCTGTTTTAAACAAGATAGCATCATGGAAAAAAATGGTTTTAAAATAGATATACCTGGAGGCCTTACTACAAAGGAAAGGGACTGGTACCCCTTTGTCATGATTTTCAATGATAAGAATATTTCTTTTGCTATTAAGGAGGACATTGATCTCACTATCCTATATAACTTTGGTGCTTTTGAAGGTGGAAGGTCCTTATTTTATAAGGAGGACTCCAATTATTATTCTGCCTTTTATGGTGCTTATGTTGTAAAAAGCAAAGATAAGGACAGAAAATATGGCTTTAAGAATGATCAAATCAATATAGATGAGATTACTAAACTTGCTTCCCGGGATATAGAAACCTTGGTATTGAGGAGTATTGGTTACAAGAGTCCTAAGGTTTCCTACCAAGAAAAAGATAGTCCAAAAAAATTAGACTATCTTTCCTATGATAATTGGATTATGATGGATTCTATTATTTATTCCCAGGGGCCCATACATAAGCCAAATGAAAATCACCGCGCCTATATTCAATATGGCAAACCACCTGCAGATTATCAGGGGGTAGATTTTCCACCTGTAAAACTCTACGGTCGCATGTATTGTAGGTATTTCCAGGAGTATGATGTGACCATCATAATGTATATTATAGCTCCGAATTTTGAAATTCTTGATAAAACAGATGATGAAATCCTATCTAAAACTTTGATAGAATAGCTTAAAGAGCCTTAGTAACAAGCTTCCATTTTCCGCTGTAACACCATAGATAGATGGACGATTGAGTATCATGTCTCCCCAACCTTGAGGTATAGCTGCCCTGCATAATCAATCTGTGTGAATGCAGCTTCTGAAAGAGAAGTAGATAATTATCCATAAGGCTAGGAAAGTTTGGGGATGAGATCTAGCTTAATTATTGCTTCATTACCTTGGCTAGACTTTAGCCATTTAATTATGCTTCTAGCGCTGTGTTCTTGAGGCAGATCACTTCTTACAACTGCATAATAAGCATCAGTAAGTGTATATGACTCGTTTCTTATATTCTCTTCTGTAGGAGCAGTCCCTTCAAAAGAAAGCATTTTCAATCTCTCATCTATTCCTGTCATCTCCCCCATACCAATCAAATATGTATACAATGTATATCCCAAGGCGTAGCTATCTGTTGGTTTTCCATTCAATCCTCCAGTGTGATAAAAGGCCACAAGTTCAAGCATACCTTCCATTGTCAATTCAATATAATTATTTTGAATGCTAGGATGCATGTCCTCATTATTTAACACTAAATTATCCATTTGAGATTGGCTACCACTATCTGCATTTCTACAAATTGGCACCAGCTCACGATTTGGGCCTCCTAACTTGGACCAATTCTTTATTCCATAGTCAAGATATATCTCTCTAACCTCTTCTCTGGTGATATTCTCTGTTTCATTTTCTATAGGGGTAATAAATACCAAGGCTTCTAAAGCAATAGGGTGGAATTCAAGTGTCACATTATTTTCTTTTGCGTGCTCCAATACATCTACTGATGCATAAGGCACGATTATCAAATCAACATCACCATCAATCAATAAATTATATGATGGTACAGTCTTTGAAGCAGCTTCTGGGAAATTGTCATTTTTCAAATCTTCATACATAGCTCGATTGATTGCCCTTACAAGGGAAAGTGTCGATGTAGAACCATCTATTTTGGGATAGTTTTCATGACTTATTCCATATTCATTTGCTCTATCACTCATAGTATTAGCTTTATCACTTATGATATTTGTTGATGAAGGGTCTTTTCTTGTAGGTGTCTCTACTCTTTCAGGCCTAGGCTCTTCATTCTGACATGACATCAATCCTATTGATAGACATATAAATAATATTACTCCTATGGTTTTCTTCATATCCTATCCTTCCTCCTAATTTATCACTGCTCTTTCTCAAATACTAAATCCATTCCTTCTATATGCCCACTTCCCCACTGTGTGGCTGGAATTAAACCAATATATCTCCAACCTTGAGAGGCCCTTTTTTTGATAATTTCTTTGTATCCCTCCGTTTCGAATTTAGTACCAGAGGCTCCTAAACTAGAAAAAACACTACTAATCCGTTCAAATTCATAGATATACATTAAAAACATCCTCCTTCTCATTTTATTTGTCTGTATGGCAGATAAATTTATTATTGCTGAAGATAAATCTGCTGATGCGCACTTACATATTAATCAAATCACTACTATTTGAATATAAGACTTTCATCTCTTTGTCCATGCAATTCCCTCCCAAGGTTTACTTTAAGCATTGTAATGATATCCATTTACAATATATAGACCGTCTCTCCATCTATGCTGATTATTCCATCAATTGAAATCACTGTCCCATCAGTCATAAACACTAGCCGCTCATACTTGTCTATCTTTTTTACTGAGCTGAAAGCAGTAAGATAGACACCGCCACTCTTTTTAGTATCAGGTTGAAAGTAGCTAATTGCTATTTCAGGATGCTCTCCAAGTCTTTCCTCTATGATTTGCAACTTGTAGCTTATAGCATCTTTCATATATTCATCCAATTCTACCCTCCTATCAGTAAGTCTGCCTTTTTCCTTTATAGCAGCATCATAGCCAGTAAGTGCGGCAAAAGGAGAGAATTGAGCTGCTCTATCAATAGCTGGCATAGGAGGATGCTTCTTGGAAACATGGCGTGGTAGATTGATGATATCATCATATTTTCCTGTCATTCCTTGTGACCTCCTATCTGTCTATTCCTTTCTAATGTGGTAGCCCCTTCTTCTAAGTTCATACCCTTTATAATAGCATTCTTTCCATATTTCTTTTTTATTTCCAATATTGTGTCCTGCATTTTTCTCTCACGAATGAGTTTTTCCTTCTCTTCCTCTTTACTCTTTTCTATATCCTCATAATCAGCAAAGAAATCAAGCTGTTCAAAATTATCTTTTCTTACAACAGTTGACTCATCTACAACATGATTGGCAGTGATATTGACTCTTCTAATTAAAAGATTCTCATCAACAATAGAGTCAAAGAGTCCTATAACTGCATCCATAATCAGCTTTGTAGAAGAGGTCTGTCTATCAAGGTTCACTGTGCCACGGGCTGACTTGGGAATGTCCCGTCCATAGTGATCAGTGGTAATCTCTCCATTATATGATTTCTTAATCTCAGGATTTCTCAGATTTTCAATATCATATCCCACCGTCAAAACAAGTTGATCTGTCACAAGTCTTTTATCCACTAGGTCAAGTACCAACAAATCAGTCATTTCCCGAACAATTAGCTTTGCCTTGTCAAAGGTATAAGCACAGTGTAGAACCTGGCCTGATCCAATACTGTTTGTGCTTGGTTTATATGCCTTAATATCATCAATGGTACATAATTCCCAACCCCAAGCATGGTCAATCAAGAGCTCAGCATTGATACCAAACAATTTGTAAAGCAAGTCTTCGCTATGATAATCGGTAGGCTTACCCATAGAGCATCTTGCAATATCTCCCATTGTAAAGATACCTTGCCCTTCTAATCTCTTTGCATATCCTTTACCTACACGCCAAAAGTCTGTAAGAGGACGATGTGACCACAGCAATTGACGATAAGACATTTCATCTAATTCAGCAACTATCACACCTTTATCATTTGCTTGAATATGCTTTGCCCGAATATCCATAGCCACCTTAGCAAGATAAAGATTTGTTCCAATTCCCGATGTTCCAGTAATACCAGTGGTTCCAAGGACATCCAAAAGCATTTCTGTAGCAAGCTCATGTGCTGAAAGATTGTAGGTTTTCAAATAATTGGTGGCATCAATGAAGACTTCATCAATAGAATAAACATGGATATCTTCAGGGGCAATATACTTCAAATAGACCTTATAAATTCGAGTGCTATACTCTATGTAATGTGTCATTCTTGGTGGTGCAGCTATGTAGTCCAAGGCAATATCAGGTGAGAATTTGACTTCACTATCATTGAAGGAAGATCCAGAAAAGTCTCGGCCTGGGACTTTGCTTAATCGTTGTGCATTTACTTCCTTGACTCTCTGAACCACCTCGAATAATCTCGCTCTACCAGAAATACCGTATGCTTTAAGGGAAGGAGATACAGCAAGACAGATGGTTTTTTCAGTGCGACTTTCGTCAGCCACAACCAGATTAGTGGTTAGTGGATTAAGCCCTCGTTCCATACATTCTACAGATGCATAGAAGGACTTGAGGTCGATTGCTATATATTTTCTGTTTTTCATGGCTATCATCCTTTATTTCCTTTAGATTAGTTAAACACTGCTGGAGATACAGGTTGATTGGTGATTAAATTATCCCTGAACATATGTTCTATATATCTATTATACCCTTTCTAAAAAAATTTAGCAAACAAAAAACCAAATCGGTCTTTTAATTTAATACACCTATTGCACATAAGGTAAATTAAAAAACAACACAAGGGGACGGGGGTCTTGTGTTGTTTCGCATTATATAATCTTGTTTATAACATATTTTGCCTTATCATAATCTTTTCTATGAACATAAAAGGTGTATTCATAGTTTAAGTCCATATTCTGTCCAAATGACCCCATCCCCCTTGTACCTCTTGAAAAAGGTGATGGGGACATTCTATTAATAG
>CAZZCQ010000034.1:0-9625 GCA_964652285.1 uncultured Tissierella sp. | reverse complement strand
GATACCATAGCTGTAGGAAGCAACTATTTTAGGGTAATAATGGTGGGTTTTATATTTCAAGCATACACCTTCTCTATAGTAGCATCTTTGAGGGGGGCTGGGGATACTAAGACACCTATGAGAATCAATATAACAGCAAATCTTCTCAATGTTATAGGAAATGCAATTCTAATCTATGGACTCTTAGGCGCACCAGAACTAGGGGCAACAGGTGCAGCCATTTCAACTGCTTTGTCTCATGTATTTGCTAGTGTAATGCTTTCAAGATATATAGTGAGGGAAGATAGTACTATTCATATAAATTTAAAGCATAGATTCAAATTCAATAAAAATGTTATATATAATCTTATAAAAATAGGAATACCCGCTTCTTTAGAGCAGTTAGCAATGAGGGGTGGTATCCTTATGTTTAGTAAGATAATTGCTAGTTTAGGGACAGTAGCATATGCAACCCATCAAATAGCTATTAACATAATGGGTCTGTCTTTCACACCTGGGCAGTCTTTCGGGATCGCAGCATCTACATTAGCTGGTAGGAGTTTAGGTGCTGAAGATTCTGATTTAGCAGAGAGTTATATCAAGGAATGTGCTAGAATGGGAGCAGTCATATCATTTATAATGGCTGCAGGATTCTTCTTCTTAGGAGGTCAAATTGCAAGTCTATATACCTCTAATCAAGAAGTCATAAGTCAAGCAGCTATATTGCTAAAAATTATTGCCTTTATGCAACCATTTCAAAGCTATCAACTGATAATAGCTGGTGGATTGAGAGGTGCTGGAGATACAGTATGGACTTTGATATCCACATTTATAGGGATATTAGTTATCAGAGTTGTATTAGCCTATTACTTCGTCAATATATTGGGATTAGGTTTAGTAGGGTCCTGGTATGCAGTCATGATCGACCAAATGGTTAGATGGGTATTAATCAATATCAGATTTAGATCAGATAAATGGAAATATATATCCATAAGATAAGAACAGCTAAAAAGCTGTTTTTTGTGTATAGGGTTTCAGTTTTGTCGGAAGATGGTATATAAATGTATGTAGGGGAAAACCATAGAAAATCAAGAATATGGTGATTATATGGATGAATTTTCACGAAGAAAAGATAGTTGTCTACTTGACAAAGGCCAGTTCAGAGCCTCGTTACCTTTACATTTATTTTAATTTGACTTATAATTAACTAGTTAATAATTAAGAAGATGGGTAACTTATAACATATCAAATGATAAGATTCTTATTAAGAATTTAATAAGAAGTCGATTAGCGAGGGTGACAAATGGAAAATAAAATATCGATGCTTGGATGTAAAAGCAAGATAATAACAGAAGCAGTAAACCTTTTTTATGGTGACTTCCAAGCATTGGGAAATATTAGTATGGATATTGAAGAATCTGCTATTACTGCTTTAATTGGGCCATCAGGATGTGGCAAGTCTTCTCTTCTGCGACTTTTTAATCGTATGAATGACTTGATACCTGGAGTAAAGGTAGAGGGAACAATTCTTCTTGATGGCACTTCGATTTATGATAAAGGTATGGATGTTGTTGAACTGAAGAAAAGAGTTGGAATGGTCTTTCAGAAACCTAATGTTTTTCCTATGTCCGTTTATGATAATGTTATTTTTGGTCCTAGGCATCATGGAGTGAAACAAAGAACTCGTCTAGATGAGATGGTAGAGAAATATTTGCGACAAGTATCTTTGTGGGATGAAGTTAAGGATAAACTTAAGGATCCTGCTTTTGACCTTGCTCCAGGAGAACAACAACGATTATGTATAGCACGGGCATTAGCTGTAGAACCAGAGGTTATATTAATGGATGAGTCAACTAGTGCCCTTGATCCGGAATCTACTTTGAAAGTTGAAGAACTAATGAGGGATCTAGCACAAAAATATACCATTATTATTGTAACCCATAGTATGGAACAAGCAGCAAGGGTATCTGATATGACCGCCTTTATGATGATTAATGATGATAGAGTAGGGACATTGGTGGAATATGGTTCAACAGAGGAGCTCTTTGCCAACCCTAAGGATAAACGTACCGAAGATTATATTACGGGGAGATTTGGGTAGAGAATAATATTTTGAGAAAAGGAGGAAATCAAACATTAAGCTTTATTTAGCGTATTAAGTGTTTGATTTTTACATGAGAAATGAATCAAATAAGTATGACAAAAAGATTAGTAAGAAGAATAAGAGTATCTACCAGTGTTGTTACATTAATACTTACCATAAGCTTATTGACTGCTTGTGGCAAAACAGCCGGTTCAGGTATGATTGTTGCGGGTTCTACTTCTGTACAACCCTATGCTGAGGTTCTGGCTGAGGAATATATGCTCTTAAATCCAGAATATCCAATAGACATCCAAGGTGGTGGTTCTTCAGCAGGAATTACTGCAGCTCAGACACAAAGCGCTGCTATAGGAATGTCATCTCGTTCATTGAAGGTCGACGAGCTAGATTTGTGGCAAGTAGAAATTGCTATGGACGGATTAGTATTAATAGTGAATCCTAAAAATCCTATAGAAGGGCTAAGTCTAAATCAGATTTGTGATATCTATGCAGGTACGATTACTCAATGGAGTCAATTAGGGGGCTCAAGCTCAAATATTCATTTAATTGCACGTGAAGAAGGATCTGGAACTAGAGCTGCCTTCACAGAACTGGTGATGGGTGAAGTAGAGATAACTCCAAAAGCCATAGTACAAGACTCCAATGGATCTGTAATGCAATTGGTTGCTGGTGATTCTAATGCTATAGGCTTTATCTCTTTGGGTTTGGTTGATGACCAAGTTAAAGCTTTGGATTTGGATGGAGTTGAAGCTACTGGGGAAAATATAATGAATGGCACTTATACATTAGCAAGGCCATTTTTGTTTGTTACCAAGGATGAACCGACTGGATTAACTAAGCGTTTTATTGATTTTATCCTCTCTTGGGAAGGACAAAAAATTTTAAGCGATGAGGGACTTATACCAATGGTAGAGGGGATGGATAGATGAAAAAGTTCAAAGATAAATTATCTGAGCGTGTATTTTTTGTTTTAGCCCTTTCTGCTTTATCAGTGTTGGCGCTCATTACAGTATTTATATTTATGAAAGGTTTCCCACTTATAGCTAAGGTTGGTCTAGTAAACTTTGTTTTCGGAATGAAATGGGCTCCAAGTCAGGGCTATTATGGTATTTTCCCAATGATAGTTGGAACAATATCTGTCACCATAGGAGCTGCCATAATAGGGATTCCCATTGCCATTTGTTGTAGCATTTTTCTTGCCGAATTTGCGCCTACATGGCTTAGAAACATTTTTAGACCTGCTATCCAGTTGTTGGCGGGCATACCTTCAGTGGTATATGGATTTTGGGGAGTGATTTTCATTGTGCCAATGATTCGTGATTACTTAGGAGGACCAGGCTTAAGTATATTGGCAGGTTCCATTATATTGGCTATTATGATTCTACCAACCATCATTAGTATCACTGAAGTATCAATCCTTGCACTACCACGCCATTATAAAGATGGAGCCCTTGCATTGGGCTTGACGCATTGGCAAACTATACGCCACTTGCTTCTGCCTGCAGCCAAGTCAGGAATTGTTGCTGCTATAATTTTAGGTTTAGGCAGGGCAGTTGGTGAGACTATGGCTGTTATTATGGTTGTAGGTAATGCTGTAGCACTTCCTAAATCTATTCTCGATCCTGTCAGGACACTGACCACAAATATAGGCATTGAGATGGGCTATGCATCCGGCGAACATCAACAGGCGCTTTTCGCTACAGGTATTGTATTGTTTGTTATTATTATGGTTATGAATGCTACTGCTCAATATATAACAAGAAAGAAGTGAGGCAACTATGAGAATTAACGCAAAGACTTCCCAGAACATAGCAAAATTTGTGATTTGGACAGCTGCTCTCCTTGTCTTGCTAGTTCTTTTTTCTATTATTATTTATATACTTATTAAAGGTATACCTATGATTAGCTGGCAGTTTTTAACTGAAATTCCACATAATATGGGGCGTTCTGGAGGTATATCCTCTTCAATTGTAGGCACAGTACTCGTGACTACAGTGGCTGTTATTATTGCTGCACCATTTGGAATTGGAACAGCCATATATCTTACTGAATACACACGAGAGGGCAAAGTAACCCGGATTATTCGTTTCAGTGCAGAGTCGCTAGCCGGAATACCATCCATTGTATATGGACTATTTGGTTTTATATTTTTCGTAATATATTTGAGAATGGGATGGTCAATTTTATCTGGTGGATTGACTTTGGCTATAATGATTTTGCCTACTATTATACGTACAACAGAAGAGGCGATTCTTACTGTGCCTCAGATATACCGTGAAGTAGGATTTTCCTTGGGAGCCACTAAGTGGCAGGCAGTTACCAAGACTGTACTTCCAACAGCACTACCAGGAATAGTTAATGGCGTGATTTTGAGTATCGGAAGGTGTGTAGCGGAAACAGCAGCTGTAATGTTAACAGCAGGCTCAACTTTGCGTATGCCTACATCACTCTTCTCTCCAACTAGAACCATGGCAGTACATTTTTATATACTCGCTAGGGAGGGAATATCCATGGACAATGCTTTTGGCACTGCAGCACTCCTGATTATACTCATACTTTTGATAAATGTTGGTTTCAATATGTTGGTCAATAGATTTGTATCTAAAGGTCGTTAAGAGGTGAATTATGACAGATCAAACTAAAATTCTTATAAAAGGTTTAAACTTCTATTATGATCAAAAACAGGCTATTAAAGAACTTAGCTTGGAAATACCTAAAAATGAGATTATGGCTGTTATAGGTCCAGCTAATAGTGGTATAACAACTTTGCTTCGTACATTGAATCGTCTTTGCGACTTAACTTTTGGTGCTCGTATGGAGGGGAAGGTATTCTTAGATGAAAAAAACATCTTTGATCCAGACATTAATGTTACAGAATTGCGCCGTAGGGTAGGAATGGTTTTTGATGTACCGACTCCTTTGCCTATGTCTATTTTTGAAAATGTAGCATTGGGTCCAAATTTTGGTGGCAAGAATAATAAAAAGACTATGGCTGAAAAGGTAGAAAATGCCTTGCGCATGTCAGCCCTATGGGATGAAGTCAAAGATAGGCTAGATACTCCTGCAGCTAGGTTATCCGGTGGTCAGCAGCAACGCTTATGTATTGCAAGAGTCTTAGCACTTGAACCGGAGGTTATTTTACTGGATAAACCATGCTCCGCACTTGACCCTATATCAACAGCCAAGATTGAGGAATCCTTAGTAGAGCTTAAGAAACAATTTACAATTGTGATTGCACCACATAACATTCAGCAAGCTGGGCGTATAGCTGACCGTGTTGCTTTCATGCTAATGGGAGATTTAATAGAAGAGGGCATCACCCATGAGATTTTTTCGGTCCCTAAAGATAAACGAACAAACGATTACCTTACAGGAAGATATGGGTAAAATTTATTATATTCTTTTATATTTTAGAAAAGGAGATGAACATTTTGGCTAGAGAAAAGTTTACTCAGAAGATACTTGAAATTAGACATAAGGTATTAGAAATGGGAGCCTTAGTTGAAGCTATTATTGAAACTTCAATGACTGCTTTAAAGACACAGGATCTTGACCTAGCTAAGCAAGTTTGCAAGGAAGATATTGAAATAGATCGGTTAGAAATTGAAATTGAAAAAGAATGTATGATGCTTCTTGTTCTTCAGCATCCACTTGCAAAGGATTTAAGGACAATTGCATCGGTTCTGAAAATCATAACAGATCTTGAAAGAATGGGTGACAATTTAGTAAATATTGCAGAGATTACACTTGAGATAGGTAAAGATACTATTCTTAAGCCTCTCGTGGATATCCCAAGGATGGCAGAAATTACTCAAGAAATGATAAAATTGAGCCTTGATGCCTTTGTAAATGAGGACGCTGACCTTGCTGAGAAAACAATTGAGATGGACGAAGATGTTGACAATCTCTATACAACAGTTATAAATGATATCCTTAATATAATCATAGAAAAAAAGGAACTTACTAAACAAGGTAGTAAACTTATGTTCATTGGCAGATATCTTGAAAGAATCGCTGACCATTCAACAAATATTTGTGAGAGAACAATATATATGATTTCAGGTGAGCTAAAAAAGGTCAATTAGAGACGATGGAGATATTATCAACATCCGTCAAATAGAGTGGTTGAACCCATAGAAATTGCACATGCTGTCATGTTTTTGTGTGATTAGCAGTAGCATATACTGTATAAGCAAAACTTGTCGATAGACAAGTTTTTTGTTCAAAAAAACTAGGATTGGTGATTATTATCCTATTGAATTAAGGACCTATTTTGTGATAGTATTAGTATAATATTCTAAAAAATGAGAAGAAACTTACAATAGGAGTGGTTATCATATGGAGTTGAGAGGAAAAGTATTAGTAGCTCAAGGAGGAGGTCCTACAGCTGTTATTAATCAATCTCTTGTAGGAGTAGTTTTAGAAACTAGAAAGTTTCCCCAGGTCACAAAGGTATATGGTGCATTATATGGAGTTTCAGGAATTATAAATGAAGAATTTGTGGATTTGACTCAAGAAACGACTAATAATTTGGAAAAGGTTGCAAATACACCATCATTAGCCTTATATTCAACAAGGGATAAACCTGATGATAAATACTGTGAAGAAATGTTTAAAGTGATGATGGCTCATGATATTAGATATTTTTTCTATATTGGTGGCAATGATTCTGCGGATACTGTTAGGATTGTAAATCAAAAAGCAATCGAAAGTGGATATCAACTGAGAGCTATCCATATTCCAAAAACAATAGACAATGATTTGTTAGTTAATGACCATTGTCCAGGCTTTGGGTCTGCTGCAAAATTTGTAGCTCAATCTTTTATAGGAATGAATTTAGATGTTAGTGCTCTTCCAGGTGTATATATTGGTGTTGTAATGGGAAGAAGTGCTGGATTTTTAACAGCTGCATCTTCAATTGCGCAAAAATATCCTGATGATGGACCTCATTTGATATATGTGCCAGAAAGGGAATTTAGAATTGACAAGTTCTTATACGATGTGAAGAATGTCTATGATGAATATGGAAAATGTATCATTGCCGTATCTGAAGGTATAGTTGATGAAGATGGAGTTCCTATAGCAACTAAATTGAATAAGGATGTTGAAACAGATTGTCATGGGAATATTCAACTATCTGGAACAAGTTCATTGGCCGATATGCTGGCTAATATTGTAAAAGAGAATTTGAATATAGATAGGGTTAGAAGTGATACCTTTGGCTATTTACAAAGATCCTTTATTGGCTGTGTATCGGACATTGATAAAACTGAGGCTAGGGAAGTAGGCGAAAAAGCAGCTCACTACGCTTTGTGGGATAATGTAGATGGATCTGTTACTATCCATGGGACTGGAATGTATTCAGTTGATTATAAATTATCTAAATTGGATGATGTTGCTAAACATACTAGATCTATGCCTGAATATTACATGAATGAAGCTGGAAATAATGTGACAGAGTCATATAAGCATTATTTACTTCCTCTTTTGGGATCAGGGATGTTAAAAGCACATAAACTGAGGGCACCAAGAGTTAAGAAGATTTTGAATAATGGAATGAGAAAATAGATAAAAAGGATAACTTTTGCCATAACAAAGATTAATCATAGGTACAATTAAACCATTAAAAGATATAGTATGTGAGCATACTATGTCTTTTTTAAATCTAAAAATGTTGGGTTGTAATGAAAATGGGGTAATATAGTAATATGAAAAAATTAGGAGGGATAAGCCATGTCACAATATCATGAACCAGTAGAATTATTAAATGAAAAGGCTAGGGACATATCGAGAGCTTTAAATAGTCTAAAGGAGGAAATTGAAGCTGTTGATTGGTATAACCAAAGGGTAGTTGCTTCAAAGGATGAATCCTTGAAGGCAATAATGGCACATAATAGGGACGAGGAAATCGAGCATGCTGTCATGTCTATTGAGTGGTTGAGGAGAAATATGGATAAGTGGGACGAAGAATTAAGAACATATCTATTTACTGAAGGAGACATAACTGAATTGGAGGAAGCAGGAAATCTAGGAGAAGAAGACGATGATGATTTAGGATTAAATGTAGGAGATCTAAAATAGGAGGAATATGAAATGTTAAATAGAAGTTTAGCGCCTATTACAAAAAAAGCGTGGCAGGAGATAGATTCTAGAGCAGAGGAAGTATTGAAATCATTTCTATCTGGAAGAAGGGTAGTAAAAGTAAATGGTCCTTATGGTATTGATTATAATGTTGCATCAGAAGGTAGACTAGGAAATATTGAGTCATCAGGGGATATAAGTTATGGATTATATCAAGTTTCTCCTTTAGTAGAAGCTAGAATAGAATTCGAACTGGATAGATTGGAGTTAGATAATGTAATTCGTGGAGCTAATGATGTTGATTATGAATCTTTAGAGAATGCAATGAAGGAATTAGCCTTCTTTGAAGAAAATGCTATTTACTATGGCCTAGAAGGTACAATTAAGGGGCTAAATGAATATGTAAAGGACGAAATAGCTTTGGGGAACAGTCCTAATGGTATTATGGAGGCAATTACTAAGGGATTAATTCAATTGAGAAGAGCATATGAGCAAGGACCACTTATTTTAGTGGTTGATGAAGCAGTTTATACAAGGATTGTGTCCAAAGAAACAGGTTATCCTTTAGATAAAAGGATTAAGGATCTAATAGGTGGGGATATAGTCTTCAGTAATGTAGTTGAAGGTGCATATTTGTTGCCATATAATCATGATGATTTGGAATTGATAATAGGGAGAGATTATTCAATAGGATACCAATCTCATTCAGACAAAAAGGTTGGTTTCTTTGCTACAGAATCCTTTACATTTAGAGTGTTAAATTCTGATTTGGTAGTCAAGTTTAGTTTATAATAATGTAATTACTAAAATCCTCTATTTCTGATAAGGAAATAGAGGATTTATATTATAGATTAAGTTATTTCATAATAAAATTATTAGTCAGTCAATAGATTAAAAAAGTAGGGGTATACTTATAGTAAGAAGACTAGTAGATAAATTATAAATTTAAGGGGTGGCATATTATATGAAGAAGATATTGGTACCAGTTGATGGTTCAAAGAACTCCATAAATGCTATGTTAAAAGCAAGGGAAATAGGCAAAGCATTAGGTAGTGATATTACGATTTTAAATGTAATACCACTTATGCAAAATTATAAATATGTTCATAATAAGGATTTCTACAAAGATGTGGAAAGAGAGACTCTGAAAGAAAGCCAGGCTCTGCTATTAAATACTAAGAAGTATTTTGAAGATTATCCGGGAGTGATCAATACCCTCTATAAAAGGGGAGATGCAGTAGAGGAGATTGTAAAGTATGCTGAAGAAGGCAGGTATGATCTAATTGTTATGGGTAACAGAGGATTAGGTGCATTCTCAAGAACATTACTAGGAAGTGTATCAAACAAGGTTATTCATTATGTAAATACATCGGTGTTAATAGTAAAGTAAATATAGGGCAGTAAAGGGTGTTATCTTTTGATAGCACCCTTAAATATTTGAAATTATATTGTTCAAAATTACAA
>CAZZCQ010000033.1:0-9626 GCA_964652285.1 uncultured Tissierella sp. | reverse complement strand
TGGGTCAGCTCCCAAATACCTGCATCTGGCAAAAGTCCTTTCGGAACAGCTATTGACATATCCATTCCGAAATCAGCAGCTAAAAGCATTGTTGTGTTACAAACATTATATGGATGCCCAGCATAACATAATTTTAACCCCTTTAAACCACCCTTTTTCTCAATGATTGTCATAATATCAGCAATCCCTTGCGTTGGATGTTCTAAGGCTGTAAGTCCATTGATAACTGGGATTTTCATCCATGATGAGTACTCATCAACAATTTCATGACCAAATGTACGAATGAACAAACCATCAAAATACCTATCAAGAATTCTTGCGGTATCTTTTAGTGGTTCTCCACGGTTTGTTTGAAGTTCATCAGGACGCAAATAAATAGTAGTAATTCCCAAATCTGCTGCAGCACGTTGAAGAGCATTTCTAGTACGTGTAGAATGTTTTTCAAAAAGAGCTGCCCAAACTTGTCCTTCAAAATAACGATGAGGTTCTCTTATTGTCCATTTCTTTTTGAAATCAATAGCTAAATCAACTATATACTTGATCTCTTCATAGGTGTAATCTTTGAATCCTAAAAAGTCTCTTCCTCTAAAATAATGTCTCATACTTAATCAACTCCATGATTTTTATTTAATGATAAGCTTATCGATTAACTAAATTTTATAAAAAGATAAAGTCTATTTCAATTGTTCAAAATAACATTTGTTTGGCTATCTAATGTGCAAAATGACATATAATCCCTTTGTTATTCAATAATTATAGCTTTGATTCTCTGCCATTATAATGACAAAATCCTCCTAGCAAGGTTATCTTATTTACCTTGGCTAGAAGGATTCTAATATGCAAATCATTTAATATTAGATTTGATTATAATTTACTCCTTTTCTTCTTTTGGCTTATGATGAATAATGGATATCCATTTTTCATCAACCAATATTCTTCTTACCCTTTTCTCAAATTCTATCCTAGTAAGCCAAATCTGTCTATCACACCCAAGACACTTTAGCTTGATATCTACACCAGTTCTCAATATCTCCCATTTGTTCTCTCCACAAGGATGCCCTTTTTTTAAGGTTACTGTATCTCCTACTTCATAATTTAATATCATTCTTTATCCCCTCCAACTATTTCTCTCTTAGGATATGCCCTCTTGATATTTGCATTTTGTAATGCTTCAGTAGCAATTTTCCTCATTTGTCTCTCTATATCCCATTGCTCCATGTTTTTTGTATATGCTACTATCCGAATATCAACATGATATTCTCCTATATCTGATACACCTAGTACATATGGACCCTCTACAACAAGTTCATTATCCTCTAATACCTTTAATTCTTTTTTTAACACTTCCATAGCTCTATCTATATCCTCTTCATTAGATATGGAGATGATTACCAAGGCCCTCATTGCCCCTCTGTTGTAATTTGCTACAACATTAATACTAGAGTTGGGGATTATGTATAGCTCCCCTGAAAATGCTCTTAGTTTCGTTACTCTAAGGTCTAATTCTTCAACAATACCGTACATATCGCTTATTTGAATATAATCACCCACTGAATATTGATCTTCTACTAATATAAAGAACCCTGTAATAACATCCTTGACTAGGGACTGTGCTCCAAAACCTATGGCTAGGCCCCCAATACCTGCAGTTGCAAGTATTGAAGTAGTATTTATTCCAAATAATTCTAATATCATAATAATCCCAACAAAAATCAATATATACTTGATAACTTTCTTTAAAGAGGATACTAAAGTCTTTGATCTTTTCTTGTCTATTTTAATATTTCTATTATCTATTTTTAGTGTTCTATCAATTATTCGATTTATCAATTTAGTGATTATCGCTATACCTATAAGTATTAAAGTAGCTATAATCAATTTCCCAAATATATTGATGTCACCTTCAGTTTTTAAATAATTATCTATCAATTGCCTTATGTTATCCATAATTTCCTCCAACTATAATATCTTTTCTGCCTTACTACCTTCTGAGGATTTAGTATATTTATACAGTCCATCTATACTTATATTCTCCATATCTATCAATTTCTGGACCTTATCTATATCTTCTAAAAGGAATAATAAGGACAAACCACAACTAGTGCTTACATCCCTTGGCGTAGGAATGGTCTTGAATGTAAGTTTTTCCTCTCTAAAAATCTCTTCTCCTTGGAGAGCATAATTAGTTGATTTAAAGGTAATTAAGGCGTATGTTTCTTTATTCATAATCTCTCCTATCCGATAATCAAATTATTCAATGGATCTCTTAATTTCTCATAAATTGTATACATATTTGATATTACCCCTACCTTAAGGCTTTCTCTTAAGTTTAAATAATCCAAGCAAGTACCACAGGAGATAATCTCAGTACCTTGATTCTCTAATTTTATTAAATCGTCTAAAACTGGAGAACCTTTACATGTAAGCTTAACCCCTTCATTAAAGAATATCAGGGTCTTAGGGAAGGGTGCTGTTTCCGATATTGTATAGATGAAGCTTTTAATCAATATCTTGCCTAGTTCTTTATTGCTATCACCCATCTTATCTGATGAGAAGGCTATTACAAAATCCTTTAAATCAGCTTTATTAGTTTTTATATCATCAAGATTTGTATCTCCTTTATAAATATGTATATAGTATTCTTGGTCTTCCGATTGATTTACTTGAAATTTATATCCCAAACTCTCCGCTAATTTTGAGACATTTTCTTTGGCTACTTCATTATCTACTATTGTTGTTATGATCCCCTCTTCCATGCTATCTATTTCCTTTTTTGTTAAAATGACTGGTTTTGGGCATTCAAGTCCTCTTGCATCAATCTCTCTTTTCATCTTTATTCCCCTCCTATTGATATTATCTATTGTTTACCTGTTTTTTGTAGCTAAATATATAATTCTAGCACCTATTACAATTATAATTATTGGTATCAAATGGCTTAATCTAAAATCCTCAATTACCATCAAGTCCCTACTTATAAATAACCTTATACCTCCTATAACCAATAGAATATATGAAATATATTTTGGCCACAATATTCTATTGCTTCTATATGCTATTAAATAAGAAGCATAGAAGGCAAGTGAGATAAAAAAATACTTGCTCCATGGATTTATCATAGGAAATATTTGAATAGCTATATTATTAATTGATAAAGCAATTAGTACACTACCAAGAATTAGCCAATTCCTATTTTTATGTTTGTAATAAAGGTATAAGACACCACAGCCTCCTACCAAAAGATATACAAAAATCTGTATATTTAAACCTATAAAGATATATCTATCTATTAAGGATACAGAGGTGAATGCTAGTAATCCCAGCCCTAAAATCAAATATATTATATCTCTTCGTATTATATATCTAATAATCAAAGCTATAGATGTTAAAAACAAGATCCAAGTTAAATCAAACATATTTAAATTATATAATAGGAATAGAACTCCTAATGCAATTAATATAAAGCCAGTATACATATTTTTCTTCAAAATATCACATCCAATGTATTATATCTTTACATATACCCATTTAGAAAGGTTTATTTGTTTATTAACCTAAATAAATGCAAGTTATCATCATCAATTATGCCTAGATAATTCTTATTCACCACTATGTCCTTAATAGCAGTATCATGTCTATACTCTAATATCTCCCTATCACCTTGTAATCCTATTATGTCATTATTTCCGTATATAAATATATACTTATCTAGATTTTTCATTTTATCATAGTCCTCTGTAAAGGAGAATTTGTTAGTGGTTCTACCTTCCAAGTCTATAACCTCTAAATTATTCTCATATAATACATAAATCTCATTATCAAGTAATAATATATCTTTACTATCAGGAAAAGTCTTTTTCCAAAAGATCTTGCTATCCTTGATATAATACAAAGTTCTGTCTGTAAGAGTTATTAAATCACCATTTAAGAATTCTGTAAAAACTATAATCTCATTGATAATTTTGACCTTATCAACCATATCTCCACTAATTGAATAAAGCTGGATTTCACTATAAAGTTCATCTCCTATATTTAAATGGCTTATCAGATAATTTTCACTCTTTGAGTCTACTGTGTAGGTAAGAATATTCATATCCTTTATTGGTTGAATCTTCAAAAATACACCGTTTATATCCAGTATAATAAGTTTTTCTTCGCTTTCTGCTTCAGTATGAATAATTATATTATTACCAATCTCGCTTAAATTTTGTATCTTATTTTCGAGTATGACCCTTTCTATTGTATCACCCTTACTATCCAATATATATATATCCCCACTAGATTTGTCCATTATGTATATTCTATTCTCGCCAAATACTACATAAGGGGTTTCAAAATTAAATTGTTTCTCTAAGATTATTTTCTTATCTTTATCAAGCAATGATAATTTATTATTTTCCCATTTAGCAATATCCTTTTTTAACAAAGCAATATCACTATTTGAATCCATCTCCATTGTCTCAATCTTCTCTAGACCTTTCTCTCTTATGGTGAGAGATTTATATGCATTAATAAACTTCCCTTGATTTTCTTTATTAACAAAAAATAGTACTCCAATAAGGAGCAACAATATAAATATCTTAAATCTCTTCTGGCTATTATCTTTCATGACTTTTCCCCTTTGAATAAACCTTATATACTAATTGTATTATAACTTTAAGATATTTACCAGAGGATAAGTGAAACAAAATTTGGATGGAGCAGAGCCCCATCTCTACACATTATCATGACTATGTTGTATATAGAAGAAGCCAAATGTCCAAAGTGTATGATTGCATCTAAAAGATTTGTTATACCTTACAGTGAAAGTCAAAAATCGTTAGGCAATCAGGGTTTTAGCGGAGTATTCCATTGATTTGCTTATTTTTGAATGAGCTGTATAAGGTATCAAATCTTGAAGCCCAAGAATGCTTTAGCCTTTGGCCTCTATAATTATGTAGCATAAAACTACAAATGCGACAGTAGGAATTATTCCTACTGTCGCATGTCAACTCTTTATAACTCAATTAATATGTTTCTTTGAATACTTCAAAATATTTCATTCCATGGGCACATGCAGGACATACCTCTGGTGCTTCCTTGCCTGTGTGGATATAGCCACAGTTGTTACACTTCCATTCTACTTCTTCTTCCTTCTTGAATACCTCATTATTTTCAATATTAGCAAGTAATTTTAAGAATCTTCTTTCGTGGCGTTCCTCAACTTCAGCTATTTCTCTAAATACATACGCTATATCATCAAACCCCTCTTCTTCAGCCACATTAGCAAATTTTGGATATAAATCAGCATGTTCCTCATGTTCACCTGCTGCTGCAGCTTTTAAATTGAGTTTTGTATCGCCCAATGCTACTGGAAAATCAGCTATAATATTTACTGTATCTTCACAAAAATCATTGTTTAAGAATTTGAAAAATCTCTTAGCATGTTCTCTTTCATTTTCAGCTGTTTCAATGAATATATTTGACATTTGAACATATCCTTCTTTTAATGCGGTAGAAGCGTAGTATGTATACCTCATTCTAGCTTGTGATTCACCTGCAAAGGATTGCATTAAATTTACTGCTGTTCTTGTACCTTTTAATGATTTCATTTAATTACCTCCATTTTTATCATAATGTTTATTATACCTATCTTTACCCAATTAAATAATTTATATCAAAAAATAGACCTATCCTAAAGGGTATAAGTCTATTTTACATCATCATTGTTTTGTCTGCTTCTTTTCTTAATTTTTCGAGTATTCTCTTTTCAATTCTAGAGACTGTCATCTGTGAGATATCCAATGATTCTGCTATCTTTACTTGAGTTTTTTTATTAAAGTATCTCTCAATTAATATCTGTTTTTCTATTTTATTTAGAACATTCATTGTCTTCATCAAGAAGTCACTATTCTCAATTCTACTAAAATAATGGTCCTCCTCACCAATTAATTCTGATAAGTTTATATCTTTATCATCATTGTTAGAATCAAATGTAATATCAAGTGATTGAGGAGAATATACCTTGCTAGCCTCCATAGTTTCAAGTATATCCTCTTCAGTGCAATTTAAATACTCTGCAATATCCTCTACTGTGGGTGATTTTTGTAATGTTTGACTTAAATGAACCTTTGCATTATTTATCTTCTTAGATAATTCTTGTATTCTCCTTGGTACTCTTATGGTCCATCCTTTATCTCTAAAGTATTTTTTAATCTCTCCTATTATTGTAGGAGTTGCAAAACTAGAAAATTCAAATCCTTTATCAATGTCATATCTCTCTATAGCATAAATCAACCCTATGGATGCTACTTGATAAATATCTTCATAATCTATCCCTCTATTTGTATATTTTTTAGATAATATTTCTGCTATATAAAGATGTCTTTCTATTAATATATCTCGTGTTTCCTTATCTCTATCTTCTTTATATTTTCTAAAAAGGGCTTTTATCTCTTCTTTTTCAATATTCTTTTTTCCATCAGTATCATAGTTACCCTTTGCCATGATTACCACCCTTTATTCAATAAATTTAGTCATATTAATACCTTGCTCTGTAAATGTTACATCATCCATTAAAGATTTAATAATTAATAATCCCAATTCCTCTTCTTTAAATCCTTCATTGTCACTTTCAATATTATCAATTACATCCTCAACCATAATGGTTAGCTTGTCCTTTTCAACCTCAAACACAATGGATATCTCATCATTATTCTTCTGATTGATGACATTTACACAAGCTTCGCCTACACAAACCTTTATGTCTTCGATTTCATCAATATTTAGTTTAAGATTATGGGCAACTGCAGATGTAGTAAGTCTTACCAGACTTATATAATCTGGCTTACAAGGTATATTTAAATATATATTATCCTTAGTCATTACTTTCACCTCTAATAGTGAATACCTTATCTAATTCTGTTATATCAAATAGTTTCTTGATATTTGGCTTAAGATTTGTGATTATTACTTTATTATTTGTTTCCTTAGCTTGTTTTAAAATACCTATTAATGCTCCAAGCCCTGTACTATCAACATAATCTAATTTTGAGCCATCAATGGATATATCTACTTGATTTTTTTCATAAGAATCTAAGACCTCTTCCTTAAATTGATGAGATGTGTATATATCTATATCACCTTCTGGAAACACTGCTATTAGATTTTCTTCCTCTTGAAATCTGATTTCTATTTTTAAAGACATTAAAACATCCCCTTTGCAATATTGTATACATAATTAATTCTATATTAAATAGCCATTAAAGTAAAGTAAAAAGACTTTTTGGGTGGTTTCGTACCACCCAAACTATTATTCTTCAACATATTTTGCAACTGCCATTACCTTATCATCTTTATTATCCTTCATCTTCATAAGGATAACCCCTTGGGTTGACCTACCCATAGTTGATATATCTTCTCCTCTTAGTCTAATGATAGTTCCTGATACTGATATCATCATTATCTCATCATCTTTGTCAATTACCTTGGCAGATACAATCTCTCCTGTCTTTTCTTTAAGATTATAGGTTATTACGCCCTTCCCGCCTCTAATTTGAGACCTATATTCATCAAGTGGCGTCTTTTTCCCAAAGCCAAATTCAGTTATGACTACTAAATAATTATTATCTTTCACCAAATCAGCTGCAACAACTTCATCATCATCATTTAATGTAATTGCTTTAACCCCAGCGGCATTTCTACCCATAGGTCGCACATCTTTTTCATCAAATCTAATAGACTTACCTTTCTTGGTCACCACTATCATTTCTTTATTGCCATCAGTTCTCCTTACTGCTATCAGTTCGTCATTTTCTTTAAGGGTTATTGCTATGATACCATTTTTTCTGATGTTTTTAAGTTGAGATAATTCAGTTCTTTTAGTTATACCTTGTCTTGTAATAAATATCAGATATTCCTCTGGATTAAAGTTTTCCATAGGTATGATAGCGGATACACTCTCACCTTTTTCAAGACTTAATAAATTGACTATGGCTATACCCCTTGCTTGTCTTCCACCTTCTGGAATTTCATATGCTTTCATCATGAAGACTTTACCCTTGTTTGTAAAAAAGAGTATCATATCATGAGTAGATGTTATAAATAAGTCCTCTACAATATCATCTTCCCTAGTTGTAAGCCCAATAATTCCCTTTCCGCCTCTTCTTTGTGTCTTGTAGGTATCCTCTGGCATTCTCTTTATATAACCTAAACGAGTAAGTGTAATAACTACATCCTCTTCAGCAATCATATCCTCTATACTAATCTCACTAGCTGATGGTACTATTCTGGTCCTTCTCCTATCTCCATACTTTTCCTTAATTTCTAATAATTCTTCTTTAATTATATTGTCCAACAACCTCTTGTTAGCTAATACATCCTTTAATCTGTTGATTTCCTTTATGAGATTTCTGTATTCCTCATCAAGCTTATCTCTTTCTAAGCCAGTAAGCCTTTTAAGTCTCATATCCAATATGGCTTGGGATTGTCTATCAGATAAGCCAAATGTTACCATTAAATTTTCTTTAGCTGCTGCGTCATCTTTAGATCCTCTGATTATCTTAATAACCTGATCGATATTGTCCAATGCAATCTTTAGACCTTCTACAATATGAGCCCTGTCTTCTGCTTTCTTTAAATCAAATTGGGTTCTCCTAGTGATTACTACCCTTTGGTGTTCTATATAATGACTTAACATTTCTTTTAAGTTTAATACTTTAGGTTCTCCATTTACTAAAGCCAACATTATAACACCAAAAGTTGTCTGCATTTGAGTCATTTTATATAGATTGTTCAATACTATTTTAGGAATCGCATCTCTTTTTAGTTCTATGACTATTCTAAGTCCGTCTCTATCGGATTCATCTCTTAAATCAGATATCCCTTCTAGTCTTTTTTCCCTTACATATTCCGCGATTTTCTTTATAAGATTTGCTTTGTTTACCTGATATGGAATTTCTGTGACAATTATTCTGCTTCTACCTTTAGCATTTTCTTCAATTTCAGCAACTGCCCTTTGTCTTATCTTTCCTCTACCTGTCTTATATGCAGACTTTATTCCATCCTTTCCAAGTATAAAAGCTCCTGTTGGAAAGTCTGGACCCTTTATATGTTCCATTAAATCCTTAATACTAGCATCTGGATTATCTATTAGAGCCACTATAGCATCTATTGTTTCCTTGAGATTATGTGGTGGTATATTTGTAGCCATTCCTACGGCTATACCTGAAGAACCATTTACCAAAAGATTTGGAAACCTACTAGGTAACACTACTGGTTCTTTTAGTGTTTCATCGAAATTAGGCATATAATCAATAGTATCCTTTTTTATATCCCTAAGCATCTCCATAGCTAATTTGGACATTTTAACCTCTGTATAACGCATAGCAGCTGCACTATCACCATCTATGGAACCAAAGTTACCATGTCCATCCACTAACATATATCTAGTATTAAAATCCTGTGCTAATCTAACCATAGCATCATAAACTGAACTATCACCATGTGGATGATACTTGCCCAGTACATCCCCAACTACCCTGGCTGATTTTCTATATGTCTTATCAGCATCCATACCTAAATCATCCATAGCATATAGAATTCTTCTATGAACAGGTTTTAAGCCATCCCTAACATCTGGTAATGCCCTA
>CAZZCQ010000032.1:0-9675 GCA_964652285.1 uncultured Tissierella sp. | reverse complement strand
GTATTTAGCGACGCTGCTATAGATGGTCTAAATGAAATATTGAATAAGTGTGAAGATGCATTTGAAAAAACCATGAAGGCTTTTGAGACAAGTAGTAGGGATTTAGCCAATGAGGTTTTAGCTTTAGAGGATGAAATAGATGCACTTGAGAGAAGGAATAGAGAAGAACATATGGATAGGTTGAGTAGGATGGAATGTATGTCTGAACCAGGGGTATTATTCCTTGATACAATAAGTAATCTTGAAAGGATTGCAGACCATTCAGTGAATATAACAATGTATGTTTTAGATAAGAACAAATAATTTTTTAATTATTTGTTCTATTTGTATATATGTCTTTTAATATTGGATTTATTGGGAATATATATTAAATAGAGAGTACTTAAGGAGGCTGGAATATTTTGTTATATGATGTGATTATAGTTGGTGGAGGACCAGCTGGTCTATCAGCTGGATTATATGCAGCAAGATCTAGGTTAAATACATTGATTATTGAAAAAGAGTGTGTAGGTGGACAAATTGCAACCACAGCTGAGGTGGAGAATTATCCTGGCTCTGTGTATGATGCAACAGGTCCTTCATTAGTTGCAAGAATGGTAGAACAAGCCAAGTCATTTGGTGCAAAAAAGGTTTCAGATGAAATAATAGAAATAGACTTTTCTGGGAAAGTAAAGACTGTAAAGGGTAAAAAAACTGAGTACCAAAGCAAATCAGTAATCATTGCTACTGGGTCTGTGTCCAGACCTATAGGTTGTCCAGGGGAGAAAAGCCTTATTGGGCGAGGAGTATCATATTGTGCTACTTGTGATGGAGCCTTCTTTCAAGATTTGGAAGTCTTTGTTGTGGGTGGTGGAGACTCAGCAGTTGAAGAGGCTATTTATTTATCAAAATTTGCAAGAAAAGTGACTATTATCCATAGAAGAGAAGAACTGAGAGCAGCGAAATCAATACAGGAGAGAGCCCTTGCCAATCCTAAGATTGGCTTTATGTGGGATACTATTGTTACCCAAGTAAGGGGGGAAGATATGTTAGAATCCTTCATAGTTAAGAATCTTAAAAGCAAAGAGGAAAGGGAGATCTTTCCAGTTGAGGAAGATGGAGCTTTTGGTATATTTGTCTATATAGGTACCTTACCTCAAACTAAGATCTTTGAGAATGTTATTGACATGGATAAGGGGTATATAGTTACTAATGATAAGATGGAGACAAACATACCTGGCATATATGCAGCTGGGGACAATAGGGTTAAATCCTTGAGACAAGTAGTAACTGCAGCTGCTGATGGAGCTATTGCAGCAGTAGAAGCAGAAAAATATATAGATGAAAATTTTTAGTAATAATAAGGAGAGATGCTAATGTTAGAACTTAACAAAGAGAATTTTGATATGGAAGTATTAGAAGAATCAGTTTATGTTTTGGTGGATTTTTGGAGTCCAACTTGCGAGCCATGTAAAGCATTGATGCCATTTGTTGAGGAAATGCAAGGAAGCTATGGAGATAAGATAAAATTCACTTCATTGGACATAACAAAGGCTAGAAGACTGGCTATTGGACAGAAAGTTCTAGGCCTTCCAGTTATAGCAATCTATAAAGATGGAGAAAAAATAGATTCTCTAGTAGCTGATGAAGCAAATGAAGAATCAGTAGAGGCTATGTTAAAGAAATATGTATAGTTTTAAATTTATCTAAGAAACTAAGGTGAATAAATCTCAAGGAGGTGAAGGTATGCATTTAGAATTAGGTCAAATTTTCATCAATGATGTTCAATTCGGAAAAGAAACTCTAATCAAGAATCAAATATTATATGTGAATAAGGAAGAACTTATCACCCTTATAAAAGAAGACGATCATATTGCAAAAATTGATGTGGAGATTGCGAGACCTGGTGAGAGTGTCAGAATTACCCCAGTAAAGGATGTTATTGAACCTAGAGTAAAAGTTGAAGGCAGTGGGGGTATATTTCCAGGGATATTATCCAAGGTCGAGACTGTTGGAAGCGGTAAAACTAATGTCTTGAAGGGTTGTGCTGTAGTTACGACAGGCAAGATTGTAGGTTTTCAAGAAGGAATAATCGATATGGTTGGGCCAGGGGCAGACTATACTCCATTTTCAAAGCTCAATAATATCGTTTTAATTTGTCAGCCCAGAGAGGACTTAAAACAACATGACCATGAAAGAGTACTAAGAATTGCAGGGCTTAAGGCTGCGAAGTATCTAGCTGATGCAGCAAAAGAGCTTAGCCCAGATAAGGTTGAGGTATATGAAACCTTGCCACTATTAAAAGGAAGCCAAAAACATAAAGATTTACCCAAGGTTGGCTATGTTCTTATGCTTCAATCTCAAGGATTACTCCATGATACCTATGTCTATGGAGTAGATGCAAAACAGATAGTACCAACCATCCTCTATCCAACTGAAATAATGGATGGAGCAATAATCAGTGGTAACTGTGTGTCTGCCTGTGACAAGAATACTACCTATCATCATCAAAATAATCCAATAATAGAGGATTTATATGCTCAACATGGTAGGGAGATTAATTTCATGGGAGTTATTATAACGAATGAAAATGTATATTTAGCAGACAAGGAAAGATCATCTGATTGGAATGCAAAACTTGTAGAATATCTTGGTTTAGATGGTGTCATAATATCTCAAGAGGGATTTGGTAATCCTGACACGGATTTGATTATGAACTGTAAGAAGATTGAAGAAAAGGGTATCAAAACTGTAATTATCACTAATGAATATGCAGGTCGGGATGGAGCAAGTCAATCCTTAGCTGATGCACATTCCTCTGCAAATGCAGTGGTTACAGGAGGTAATTCCAACCAAGTAATAGTATTACCTAAGATGGATAAAGTAATAGGGACACTGGATTATGCAGATATAATTGCGGGTGGCTTTGATGGGAGTCTATCTGATGATGGAACTATCACAGTAGAAATACAAGCAATTACCGGTGCAACTAATGAATTAGGCTTTAACAAGATGAGTGCTAAGATGTATTAAACTTATATGGAAAAGGATGTGAAGAAATGTCACTATTTGATGCTGAAAAAAAGGTAATTATCATTGGAGATAGAGACGGAATACCAGGACCAGCAATAGAAGAATGTGTCAAGACTACTCCTTCTGAAGTTGTATTCTCTGCAACTGAGTGTTTTGTCTGAACGGCTGCAGGGGCAATGGATTTGGAAATCCAAGGAAGGGTAGTGGAATTAGTCGAAAAATATGGTGCTGAGAATGTTATCGTATTGATCGGTGGTGCTGAAGCTGAAGCTGCGGGATTGGCAGCAGAAACAGTTACAGCAGGAGACCCAACCTATGCAGGTCCATTGGCAGGAGTCCCGTTGGGACTTAGAGTATACCATGTAGTAGAACCAGAATTCAAAGAAAGCGTTGATGAACAGGTATATGAAGACCAGATTAGTATGATGGAAATGGTATTAGATGTTGATGAAATTATCAATGAAGTAAGTGCAATGAGAAATGAATTTGGACAATTCAATGATTGATAAAGCCTTTAACTGTAATGAAAGGAGGGACATTAGTGAGGAGTATTAGAGTAGTGCATTATATAAACCAATTCTTTGCAGGTATTGGTGGGGAGGATAAATCAGATTACAAGCCTGAAGTTAAGGATAAGGTAATCGGACCAGGGATGGCGATAAAGGCTGCTTTTAAAGGTGAAGCAGAGATAGTAGCTACAGTTATTTGTGGTGATAGCTATTTTGGTGAAAATACTGATGAGGCAAAGAAAGAAATTCTAGAAATGATTAAACAATATGAACCTGATTTAGTCATGGCAGGTCCAGCCTTCAATGCAGGGCGTTATGGTTTTGCGTGTGGAGAGGTTTGTGATATGGTACAAAAAAAACTAAATATCCCAGCCATTACTGGCATGTATATTGAGAACCCAGGGGTTGACATGTTTAGAAAGGCAGTCCATATTATCTCTACAAGGGATAGTGCAGCGGGTATGAGGGATGCAGTTGCAAAGATGGTGCCATTGGCACTTAAATTGGGCAAAGGTGAAGAAATAGGTCATGCTGAAGAAGAAGGCTATATAGAAAGAGGTATTAGAGTCAATTATTTTTCATATAAAAGAGGCTCTCAAAGAGCTGTAGATATGCTCATCAATAAGCTTAAAGATGAAGAATATAATACAGAATATCCAATGCCAGATTTTGATAGAGTACCTCCTAATCTAGCTATAAAGGATGTTACTAAAGCCATAGTAGCATTAGTTACATCAGGAGGAATTGTTCCTAAGGGGAATCCAGATCATATTGAATCATCATCTGCTTCTAAATATGGAAAATATGATATATCTGATTTTGATGATTTGACAGAAGAAACACATGAAACTGCCCACGGTGGATATGACCCTGTATATGCAAATCAAGACCCAGATAGGGTCTTACCAGTAGATGTTTTACGTGATTTGGAGAAGGAAGGTAAAATTGGTAAACTTCACAGATATTACTATGCAACTGTAGGAAATGGTACCTCTGTAGCTTCTTCCAAAAAGTTTTCAGAGGAATTTAGCCAAGAGTTAAAGGCTGATGGAGTGGACGCAGTTATCTTAACTTCCACCTGAGGCACTTGTACACGTTGCGGTGCAACAATGGTTAAGGAAATTGAGCGTGCAGGGATGCCTGTAGTTCACATATGTACAGTAGTTCCAATATCATTGACAGTCGGAGCAAATAGAATAGTTCCTGCTATTGCTATACCTCATCCTCTAGGGAATCCTAAATTAGATGCAAAAGAAGAGAAGGCCTTAAGAAGAAAAATCGTTGAAAAGGCTTTAAAAGCTTTAACAGTAGAAGTTGAATTACAAACAGTCTTTGAAGACTAAATAATATATATATAAATGGGTGATTTTCTAATCACCCATTTATAAAAAGTGACTTTATATTGCACCATACACTATAATAAAAAATACTAAGCGAACATTTGCAGGGCACGACAATAATTCTTAGTGAATGAAGATGAAAATCCGTTAAGCAGTTTGCACTGTTTGAACGAAGTGAGTTTGCAAACTGTAGGATTTTGACCTGAGTGAGCTTTAGAATTATTCGGGTCCGAAAGCGTGAGCGTGTATTTTTATTATAGTGGACATATAGACCATATATAGAAACTTATAAATATTTGGAGGTGAAACAATGAATTATTCAGTAGTAAAGGGTTCCTCTTATATTCTCATTAATACACCAGATATGGTAATTCACAATGGAACCACCCAGACAAATGAGAGAATACTAAATAGTGAATCTGAATATCTTAAGTTTTTACCAAAGAGTTTAAGAAGCTATCAAGAGGTGGTTGATTACCCTCCTAATCAAATCTTTATCGGGAACCATAAACCGGAAGAATTAAGAACACTTGAACAACCTTGGTATGATAAAAAGCTATCTGATGAGTCTAGCAGGATTGGGAAATTTGGAGAAATAATGCCTCAGGATGAGTTTATTGGGCTAATAAAAATTGTAGATGTCTTTGATTTAGTTAAATTGACCAAGGGATTTACAAATGAAGTAAAAGAAAGACTAAAAATCCATCCTTTAATCAGCGATGATTTAGTTTCAAGACTCAAAGATGGAGATGAATTAATTGATATAGAAGTACTGATATCAAATCATGGAGCTGAACCAATATACAATTGTGGAGAGATAGTTGGTTGTATCAAAAGAGCTCATGAAATAGATATCAATCTATCAGCACATGTATTATTTGAGAATCTTGTTTCTAAGGCTTCTGCAGTATTAGCAGCACTTCATCTACTTGATAAAAATGATATAAATCCCTATGATATCGAATATGTCTTAGAATGTTCTGAAGAAGCTGCAGGAGATATGAATCAAAGAGGTGGAGGCAACTTTGCTAAAGCTATAGCAGAATTTGCAAATCTTCAAAATGCTTCAGGAGCAGATGTAAGGGCTTTTTGTGCAGCACCAACCCATGCATTAGTATTAGCTGCTTCATTGGTACAAGCCAAAACATTTAAAAATGTGATGGTAGTAGCAGGGGGTTCAACTTCAAAATTAGGTATGAATGGAAAGGATCATGTAAAAAAAGGTATACCTATATTAGAAGATGTATTAGGTGGATTTGCAGTCCTTATATCTGAAAATGATGGTATAAACCCAGTTCTTAGAACAGATATAGTGGGAAGACACACTGTAGGTACAGGGTCATCACCACAAGGTGTTATTACATCACTTGTAACTGAACCACTAGATAGGAATGGATTGAAGATTACTGATATAGACAAATATTCTCTGGAGATGCAAAATCCTGACATTACAAAGCCAGCAGGAGCTGGAGATGTACCCGCATCTAATTATAAGATGATAGGTGCTCTAGGTGTAAAAAGAGGCGAGCTAGAAAGAGCAGACTTAAATGATTTTATTCTTAAGCATGGAATGGAAGGTTGGGCTCCTACACAAGGGCATATTCCTTCAGGAATACCATATGTTGGATTTGCAAGGGATGATATTTTAGAGGGTAGGATTAATCGTACTATGATAGTTGGGAAGGGAAGCTTATTTTTAGGTAGAATGACAAATCTATTTGATGGTATCTCGATTGTCATGGAAAAGAATCCTGGTATAGCAAAGGAAGAGAAATCAGTTTCAGAAGAAGAGATTAGATTATTAGTAGCGGAAGCTATGAGAGACTTTGCATCTCATCTGTTAAAAGATTAGAGGTGATGATATGACAAATAATATTAAACCAATAATTAGCAAAGTATTTAGCGATATTGCTGATGCAATTGAAACAGGACAATTTGGGCAGAAAGTTCGAGTAGGAATTACTACAGTTGCTAGTGAATTAGGTATTGATAATGTTATCAAAGGTGCAGAGCTAGCACAAAAAAGAGATAATTCCCTAGAGGTAGTATTGATTGGTCCAAAGATGGATTCAGAACTAACTCAAGTAATTGTGGATGATGAGGACCAGATCTATAAGAAGATGGAAGAACTATTAGACTCAGAAGAAATACAAGCTTGTGTCACAATGCATTATAATTTTCCTATAGGGGTTTCAACTGTAGGGAGAGTATCTACACCAGCTGAAGGAAAAGAGATATTTATAGCAACTACAACAGGAACTTCTTCAACTGACAGGATTGAAGCTATGATTCTAAATGGTATTAATGGCATAATAACCGCAAAGACTATGGGAGTTGAAGAACCCACTTTAGGAATACTTAATGTTGATGGAGCTAGACAAGTTGAAAGAGCGTTTAGGGAGTTAATCGACAAAGGATATCCCATTAAATTTGCTGAATCACAGAGAAGTGATGGGGGACATCTTTTGAGAGGCAATGATCTTTTAACAGGTGTTGCAGACATAATGGTTACCGACACCCTAACTGGCAATATTCTTATGAAGATTCTGTCATCATTTACATCCGGAGGGAATTATGAATCAATAGGCTATGGATATGGGCCTGGTATAGGTGAAGACTATAATAGAATAGTCTTAATTCTATCAAGAACATCTGGTATTCCTGTAATAGCCAATGCTATTAGCTTTGGAGCTGATTTAATAAGGGGGGATATGAAGGGGCAAATCATAAGGGAATATGACCAGGCAAATAAATCAGGGTTAAACGAAATTCTTAGAAAAATCAAAGATGATAAGAAATCAAGCAAAAAACATGAAGATGAAATAGTGATGCCTCCTGAGGAGATAGTAACTGAGACCATATCAGGGATAGATATACTGGAATTAGATGATGCTGTTGTTGAGCTATTAAGAGCTGGTGTATATGCAGAAACTGGAATGGGATGTACTGGTCCAGTAGTCATGGTAAATGAAAATATGCTAGAGATGTCAAAGGATATACTCTGTAAAGCAGGTTACTCTATTGAAGGAAGGAGTATATGTTAATGCCTTAAATAGCTAAAGTGTTCTTCTTGTAATCGTTTTCATGTTGAAATTAATTTTTACATGGATTATAATATAAGTGGTAATGATAAAGTTCAATTTGGGTATATTATAAATATCGAAATTGATGCTAAAAACAAGGGGGATTAAAAAATGAAAAAAGTACTAGCTATTGCCTTAGCAATTGTCTTAGTAGCAGTAGGTTTTGTTGGCTGTAGTAATGGCGATGATGGAGGCAGTAATGGTGATGGTGGAGGTTCTGAAGGAGCAAAGATAGCACTAATCACAGACAAGGGTAATATTGATGACAAATCCTTCAACCAAGGTGCGTGGGAAGGTGTAGTAGAATTTGCAGAGAGAGAAAATATATCTCACAATTACATCAAACCTGAAGATGCTACAGATGACTTTTATCTTGCAGCTATTGACTTAGCTGTTGAAGGTGGAGCTGAAGTTGTAGTAACTCCAGGATTCCTTTTTGAAGTTGCTGTTTACCAAGCGCAAGATAAATATCCAGATGTGAAATTTATCCTTCTAGATGGTGCACCACGTAATACAGATTACACTGACTTTAAGACCAATCCTAATGTAGCAAGTATATTATATGCGGAGGAAGAATCTGGTTATCTTGCAGGTTATGCAGCTGTAATGGATGGTATGACTGAATTAGGTTTTATGGGTGGTATGGCTGTTCCAGCAGTACAAGCTTTTGGATATGGATATCTTCAAGGGGCTGAAGATGCAGCAGAAGAATTAGGGCTTGCTAATGGAGCTATAAATGCAATTTACCATTACACTGGAGACTTCGAAGAGAATGATACTAATAAGGCAACTGCAAGTACTATGTACCAAGAGGGTTTAGAAGTAATCTTCGCTTGTGGTGGTTCTGTAGGTAAATCAGTAATGTCAGCAGCAGCTGAAGCTAATGCAAAAGTTATTGGTGTTGATGTAGACCAAAGATATGACAGTGAAACTGTCATTACATCTGCTACTAAAGGTTTAGCAGCTTCCGTAATACAAGTCTTGGAATCTATCTACAAAACAGATAGCTTTGATACTTTTGGTGAGAAAACAACATATTTTAATGCGGCAAATGATGGCGTTGCACTTCCTACAGAAGTAATCGGGGATGCAAATGCTGATGCATTTGACAGATTCGAAACATTTACTATGGATCAATATGAAGCAGTATTTGGTAAATTAGTAGATGGAAGTATAGACCCTGTTCGTGAAATAGAGGTTGCTGACCCAACAGGGTATGCTACAGCAGAAGAACTTACAAGCGGATTAGGTCTTAATAAAGTAAGTGTTACAACTAGATAATAATAGATTGATAAATTGTAGTTAATCTTAGGTAAAATTATTAATGGGGGAATACTAGAATATTCCCCCATTTTTTCAAAGATAAAACTTAAGAATCAAAATCCAAATAGATAAGAAGAGGATAGAAGTGGAAAATTATATTATTGAAATGCTCAATATTACAAAAATATTTCCAGGTATCATTGCCAATGATGATGTTACCTTGCAACTCAAAAAAGGAGAAATCCATGCTCTTTTAGGGGAAAATGGTGCTGGAAAATCCACACTTATGAGTGTACTCTTCGGTCTTTACCAACCTGAAGAAGGTGAGATTAGAATAAATGGGGAAAAAGTACACATCAATAACCCTAATGATGCAAATGCGTATGGGATTGGGATGGTTCATCAGCATTTTAAGTTAGTGGAGATTTTTACTGTGCTCCAAAATATAATACTTGGTGTTGAGCCTAA
>CAZZCQ010000031.1:0-9700 GCA_964652285.1 uncultured Tissierella sp. | reverse complement strand
CTTTACCCTCTGGCCGATAATTTATTATGTCGCATAATTTATCTAATATGATATACCTTACCAGCTATATGTCCTTGGACTACAGTAATATGTAGTCTTTCATTATTTATTATTCAAAATAATATTATGAATATGAGTTTAGCAAAGTTGTAAAAAGGCATAATATATTATAAAATCAAACTAAAGAAAGATGGGATACTCTTATGGAGAATTCAAATACAAGACTAATACTTATCATAATAATAATAGTGTTTATTATAGGGTGTTCAGCACAGGATCAGACACCTCCAGACAATTCAAATCCAGACCAGGTAGATAAACCACCTATTGGGAAACCGCCAATTGTAGAGGTTGATGAAATCCAAAAAGAATTGAACAAAATGACCTTGGAAGAGAAAATAGGTCAACTATTAATAGTTGGATTTGAAGGTAGAGAGATAGACGATAATACTAGATTATTTATAGAAGACATAGGTGTAGGCGGACTAATATTCTTTTCTAGGAATATTGAATCTCAAGACCAAGTAATTAAATTAGTTCAAGATATTAAGGATCTAAGTGATATTCCCTTATTCCTAGCTATAGATGAAGAAGGTGGTATGATTAGCCGGTTGCCAGGAGAGTATAAAAGTTTGCCTAATGCAATTGATATAGGTAATAGTAATGATTCAGATTTAGCATTTGAATATGGAGAGCTTTTGGGGAATAGGGTTAGGAGTTTAAGTCTTAATCTAAATCTTGCACCTATAATGGATATTAACTCCAATCCTAACAATCCAGTCATAGGCAAGAGAGCCTTTGGTGCCACAGCTGAGACGGTATCAGAAATCGGGATGCAGGTAGCAAATGGGATTAGGAGTGCAAATGTAATAGCTAGCGTAAAACATTTCCCAGGACATGGTGATACTTCGACAGATTCTCACATGGAATTACCTATTATTGACAAAACCATAGATGAAATGAGAGATTTTGAATTATTACCTTTTAAAACAGCTATTGAAGGAGAAATTGATATGATAATGAGCGCACATATATTGATTCCTTCTATAGATGGTGAGTATCCTGCTACCCTTTCTAAAAAGATATTAGCAGATTTACTAAGAGATGAGATGGGATATGAAGGGGTAGTTATTTCCGATGATATGACAATGGCTGCTATTATAGATAATTATTCATTAGAGGAGGCTAGTATAGACTTTTTAAAAGCAGGTGGAGATATTATATTAGTATGTCATGGTTTAGAAAATCCAAGGCTAGTATTTGACCAAATCTTACATAGTATAGATATAGGTGAATTAACAGTAGAAGAAATAGATGAAAAAGTATACAGAATACTTGAATTAAAGGATAGTTATCTAAAGAAGGAAAGCATTGATATAGATATAGAAGATTTAAACCTTAAAGCAGAAGATATTAAAAATCGATTAGATAAATGAAGTAGGTGAAATATGAAAAAGGCTATTGGTATTGATTTAGGTGGGACAAGTATAAATGGTGGATTGATTGATGAAGAGGGTAATATCCTAAAAAGAGTAGAGAAGGATACTCTTACCGCCAATGATAGATATGAGGTCCTTCGGAGAATTAGTGAGGTAATTGATATTCTAATAGAGGATGAGGTTATAGGGATAGGTGTAGGCTCTCCAGGCTTTATAGACTCTAATGAAGGTAAGGTTTTAAAGGTGGGCGGGAATATAAAAGATTGGGCTGGTACAAATATCAAAGAGGAGCTTAGGGTAAATTTCCCTAGTATTCCAGTATTTGTGGAAAACGATGCTAATCTAGCAGCTATTTGTGAGCACTGGAAAGGTGCTGCAAGAAAATATGATAACTTTATTATGCTAACCCTGGGCTCTGGCCTAGGAGGAGCTATATACATTGAAAATCATGGGCTTATAAAGGGTCATAGATATCGTGGTGGAGAACTAGGACATGCTATATTTATCCCCAATGGAAGACTATGTAGCTGTGGTCAAAAGGGTTGCGTGGAGCAATATGTATCAGGTAATGCAGTGGAAAATATATACCAAGAAAGAGCAGGTATCAAGAAAAGAGGAAAGAAGATATTTGAAAGCCTCAATGAAGACAAAATTGCCTATGAGATTATCCAGGAATTCACTTATAACTTGGGAATATACATTTCTACACTTAAGAATATATTTGATCCACAAGGGATTGTAATAGGTGGTGGAGTTATTAATTCGAAGGAATATTGGTGGGATTACATGATTGAATCCTACGAGAACTACTGCAATGATTCAGAATATATGGACATAGTTCCAGCTGAGTATTCAAATGATGCAGGAATGATTGGTGCTGGTAAAATTGTATTTGATAGGATAAGGTAGGTGTCTAATGTTTAAAAGAAGAGTATATCTAGGTAGCTTTAATAACAAAAAGAAAGAGGAATTGATAAACATATCTCTTGAAAAATTAAATAGCAATCAAGGTAATGAATTTTACTATATATTGCCTAATGGAGAGCTTTTGAGGGAGTATAGACAATATTTCATAGATAATGTGGTACAAGCATTTGAAATAAATCTATTTACATTTGATGACATAGTAAATAGGATATTGGAATATAATTTTATTCAAATTATGGACAATCCAACTAAAAACCTAGTACTAAGAGAAGTATTAAAACATCTATCCGAAGAAGATGCACTTATATATTATAAAGAATTCATAGAGATGCCAGGATTTATAAACTCTATAAACGATATTATTGGGGATATAAAAAGATCACTAATCTATCCAAGTGAATATTTGGATAGATGCCCTGACAGACCCCTTTATAAGGAGATAGGACTTATATATTCATATTATGAAAAGGAACTTACTAAACTAAGAATATCAGATAGAGAGGGTTCATATTTTAAATCGATTGATTTGTTAAAAAGTAAGAACTTTTTAAAGGATGTAAATACCATAATAATTGACGAATTTTATGATTTTAGACCTATTGAATTAGCAATTATAAGACAGTTAATTGATAGTGATATTGACATAATTATCAATATCCCATTCAAATCTCAAAACAATTCAGTTGTACTAGAGAACACATTACAGACCTTGAAAAATTTAGGATTTGAAGTTGAGGAAATACAGGATAGCCCTAAGAATCAATTCGAGATTTTAGGAGAATTTCTTCATACAGATGAGGAAGAGCTATTTGAAGCTAATGATGATATAAATATAATAAATGCTCCGACTCCATATTTAGAATTAAGAAGGATATTTGAGGAAATAAAAAGATATCATAAAACTGGTTTTGCTTTGAATGAAATAGGCCTTATAATCACTAATCCAGATTATCAAGAATCTCTACATAAGATTTCAACTGTGGAAGGGATACCCATTAGTACAAATAAGGCTAGCCCTTTAAAAACCATGCCTATAACCAGAGAACTACTAAATATATTAGAGGGTAGATTGGCTAATTTCTCAAAGACATCATTAATCAATAGGATAAAATCTAATTATTTTATAATATGTCCAGAAAATGAAAGGGATTTATATGAAGTAGTTTTGAGAAAGACAAACTTTCAAGATATTGTTGATTTAAAAGGTATTTTTGAATCTAACAAAAAACTAGATATATCCATAGAGGAGTTGGAGTACCTAGATAATATAATAAAATCCACAGAAAAGGATTATAAGGAGATTCCCCTCCAAGAGACTATACTTAACTTCAATAAGATAGTTAAATCAATATTAAAGCATTACAAACCACAGACTAATATAGTCAATAGATATAGAGAAACCAATGATGAAACACTTTTTTTAAGGGATGTGCGTACAATCAACAAGTTAGAAGAAGTCATAGACAAGATGGATTTTCTAGGTATACTTGAGGATGAAATTACTTTAGAGGATTATTATTCTTTACTGATAGATTATTTTGAAGAGGAAACAGTAATAGAAATTCAAGGGAATGTCAAGGGTGTACATATTTTGAATCCTACAAATAGTAGGGGTTCTCTTAAAGAAATAATCTTTATCACAGGATTGTCCCAAGGCAGTTATCCTTCCTTAGAAAATAACAATTATTTTATAAATGATTATAATATAAATGATTTAAAAGTCATCGGCATGGATGTCAAATCCTATGGAGAAAGGTTAAATAATGAGGAATTGAAATTTGCTTCTGCAATAGCATTATGCAGATGTAAACTATATCTAAGCTATAGTAGGGGGCAGGATGATACTTCAATAAAGTCCATTTTCTTAGAGGATTTACTATCTTTATTCAAGAGAGGTATTGATAATAAACCAATCATAAATGAGATAAAAATTAATTTTGACTATCTGGTAAAGAAATCCATGAATGATGTAACTAATCATAGTGATTTAATCAAATATATACTGAAATCTTTTTTTGAGGAAGACATAGATGGAGAGGTTATTAGAGAATATGATATTTTATTCCCTGGGATATTGAAGAGCATTAATAGAAAGATTTCATCTGAAGTTAACCGCTTTCAAGGGATATATGATGAATATAGAGGGGTATTAAAAGAGGAGATAATTTTAAAGGATATTGAGGCATATAAACCAAGCAAGTTTAGCATATCCTATTTAGAATCCTATAGTAAATGTCCATACTTTTTTATGTTAAATAATTTGTTTAGTATTGAAGAGTTGGAAAGGGAATATGAAGAGTACAGTCCTATTGACTTAGGGAAACTATATCATGATGTTTTGAGTATATACTATAAGACATATCAAGATGATATAAAAGATAAAGTAAAAGGGATTGGTGAATTTACATTTAAAAGTACAATTGATTACCTAAAAGTTATTACATATAGATGTGTTGAAGAGAATGGTCTTAAGAGGGACTCAAATAAGGATATCCTGCTTATTGATATTGCATTAAAAAGACTGATACATTTCTTGGAAAAGGATATTGAAAGAACAATTAAAGATAAGAGGATACCTTATAATTTTGAAATGGAATTTGGAAGTAATAGACCATTTTTTATAGAGATAGATGATGTGATGATACCTATGGTGGGAAGGATTGATAGAATAGATAAGTATTTAGATAGGAAAGACTACATGGCCATAGATTATAAAAGTTCTGCATATGGATTAAGAAATCTTGATCATATGATATCAGGGCTATCTCTTCAACTACCTGTCTATATATTATCACAAGAGGATAAACATATGATAGCAGGGGCATACAGCATAATTAATAGTGGAGAGACAAAGGTCCCTATTGGCCTAGACCCATTTATTGATGTAAGAGGAAAAGGTAAGCTTTCTCAGGAAGAATGGGATACTCTTATGGAGGCTACAAAGAGAAACATCTACGACATTATAGTCAGTATTAGTAATGGGAACTTTCAAGTAAAACCTTTAGAATGCTCCTCTTTTTGTATATATAAGGATATATGTAGATATGGAGATGTTGTGGAGGTGGAAGAATAATGGAATTGAACCATTTTCAATTGAAGGCAGTAGAAACTATAGACAGAAATGTTGTTGTAAATGCAGGAGCAGGTACTGGTAAGACTAAAGTACTTACAGAACGATATATTTATCTATTAGAGCATGGTGATTTAAAAGAACCCAATGAGATTGAGTCTATTGTTGCCATCACTTTTACCAATAAAGCAACTCAAGAGATGGTAGAAAGAATCCGAGATGGAATAAGAAGTAATATTTCAAAAGGAAATAAGTGGAGAAGGTTTTACAGAGACTTGGAAAGGGCAAACATCTCGACTATCCATGGATTTTGTGCAAAGATTCTAAGGGAAAATCCGATAGAAGCTGAGATTGATCCATGTTTTGAAGTATTAGATGATGTGGTTAGTGCCCAACTACTTTCTGGATCAATAATCAATGTCTTAAATGATAGAGTAGAAAATGATAAAAATACTTTTAATATGATGCTTCTATTAAATCAAAATAAAATTGATAATCTATCTGGGGATATTAAATCACTTTACAATAATATAAGGACAGTTGGCCTTTCCTTTAATGAGGTAAAGCAGGATACAATGGATTATTTGGATTCATTGGAGATAAATAGCGATTATATTGATGAAATAAAGGATACAATTGTTTATTTAATCGGAAAATCTAAAAGGAAAACGAAACTTTATCAGTTACAGGACAATCAGATTTGGCTAGATTTCTTAGAGGATAAATATGATGAAGAGGATATTTACACGCATATTGAGTTTTTAAAAGACAATATTGGTACTATGAAAAATGAACAGGAAACTATATATAGAGTAAAAGATTTAATGGATTCAATTCTTTTAACTAAGGACAAGGAGTATTCGTGGCTTTATGATACTTTGACAGATATTCTAATTGACATAGACAATGTCTATACTCATAGGAAGAAAGAAGTAGGAGGATTGGACTATGATGATTTACAAAATATGGTATTAGATTTACTTGATAATGAAAAAATCCTAAGAAAATATCAAGGTAAATATCGGTATTTCATGATAGATGAATTTCAGGATACAAATGAATTACAGAAAAAGATATTTTATAGGCTTGCTACTATAGATAAAGCTCTAGATAGGCAGAATTTATTTATAGTAGGTGACCCAAAGCAATCTATCTATGGTTTTAGAGGAGCAGACATAGATGTATTTTATGATGTTATAGAAGATATCACTGAAAACAAAGGTAAGGCTATTAGCTTAAAGATAAATTATCGCAGCTTCAATACCATTTTGAATTTTGTAAATGATGTGTTTTCAAAAGTCATGCTGGATAGATATGATGAATTATTATTCAACAAAGAGTCTGAACATGATATTGATATCGAAATACTAGAAGATGCGGAAGAAAGAAATTCTGAAGAATCCAGTGTTTTTGAAGCACAAGCTATTGCTAAAAGAATTAAGATACTGGTTCAGCAAGGGAAATATAAATATAAGGATATAGCCCTATTATTCAGAGCGAGCACAAGGAATCATATCTATGAAGAAGCATTTAAGGATTATAGTATTCCTTATTATAACTCCAGCAGCAAAAGATTCTTTTATAGACAAGAAGTATTTGATATTATAAATGGCTTAAAGACCATAAGCAATCCCTATGATAATATCGCTGCCATAGGGTTTTTAAGGGGGCCAATGATTGGTCTAAAAGATACTAGTATCTATTGGTTGCTTAGATATCTAGATAAGAATCTATATAGGACCATATTAGAGCATAAGGATAATTCTATATTCGCAGAAGAAGAAAGATTAAAGTTAGATGAAGCAGCTAATTTACTTGGATATTTTTATAAGGTTAAAAACCTTTATAGTGTTTCAGAAATTTTAAACTTATTAATAGAAAAGACATTATTTGTAGAAACTTCTTTGCTTAAAGCTGAGAGCAGTAAGATAATTGCAAATATCTATAAATTTATAGAGATGACTAATGAATACTATAGGCAAAACAATAATTCATTGGAAGAGTATATTGATTATATAGAAGGGATGAAGAGCTCTCAGGAGAGTGAAGGAGTTATCCAATCAGAAGAAGAGGATGTAGTCAAACTTATCACCATACATAGTTCTAAGGGCTTGCAATTTCCTGTAGTAATCATACCAGAAATGGCTAAGAAGAATTCAGGTGGGTATTCACCTAGCATGCTCTATAATAAGAATATAGGTATTGGAATAAAAACAGATGAGTCTAAAGGAATATATAAAGAGATAAATGAAATCAAGAAGACTAAGGAAGCTGAGGAGTTAGAGCGAGTTTTATATGTAGCTGTCACTAGGGCTGAGGAAATGCTTATCTTAGGGTGCTATGGCAAGGATAGCGGATTTAAGAAGTTGATTAAAGATTATATTCCTAGTGATAAAATAAGGTTGATTTCAGACACTGAATTGGCAAAAGATATTCATAAACCAGTAAAAACAATTGAAATAGGGCAAGAGGATACCCATAGAGTACGCAGCAGTTCTCATTGTCGCATTATAGCACCTCTACTGTATGAAATAGATTCGTTTAACACAAAGGAATTTGTGTCATACAATATAAGCCAATATCAAAAGTTTAATCAATGTAATAGAAAGTTCTACCTGGAGTATTATTGGGGATTGAATATCAATACAAGAAATGAGGATGATGGATTGAAAGAAGTTGATCCACAAGTAGAAATCGAAGAGGACTCATTTCCATTGATGCCTATTATCAAAGGAAATATTGTTCATAAATTCTGTCAGATGTATAGGAGATTAATGGATAGGGACGAGTTAATCACTGAAATAGTTAACTCTTATGGGATAGTTTACAGCGAAGGAGTAAGGGAACAGCTAAAACCCTATATAGATAATTATTTAAAATACTATAATGAGGATTATGATGAAGTATATTCAGAAAGGATATTCCATTTAAGGATGGGAAATAAGTATATCAAGGGTTATATAGATAGAATAAATATTAAAACTGGGAAAATAGAAATACTTGATTTCAAGACGAACAAGATTTGGAATAGAAATAAACTGATCGAATTCTATGAGCCACAGTTACAACTATATGCTTATGCTGTATCGAAGATATTGAATATAAAGGTTCAAAAAGCAAGTATATTCTTCCTAGAAGATGGATTTCAAACCGATATAAATATCTCTGATGAAGCATTAGAGAATAATTTAAGAAATATAAATGAATTCATTAATTTTGTAGAGAACCATAAGGATTTAGATTCATATGGTAAAGTAGAAAATTGTGATGAATATTGTCATTATAGGGAATTCTGTAAATTCTAATTGACATGAAGACTATATATTCATAGAAAGGGTAATAACTCGTTCAAGGCTATAGAAGATGGTTGAAAATCATAAGCACCTAATATATAATAGATAATGTTTGGGGATCGAAACAATATCAATCACAATAAAGGAGAGTTGCCTTTTGCTTAAGAGATTTGTAGCTTATTATAAGCCACACAAAAAACTATTTTTCATAGATATGTTTTTTGCTTTTCTAGTATCTATATTTGATCTTGTATTTCCGATATTTACCAGGAATATGGTCAATGAAATAATACCTAATGGAAGAATGGATTTATTGTTAAGATGGACAATAATAATGCTATTCTTATTCGTATTAAGATATATAAGTCAGTATATAGTATCATATTGGGGACATCTACTGGGAGTTCGTATAGAGCACGATATGCGGAGGGATGTATTTACTCATTTACAGACCTTGCCATTTAGCTATTTTGATAGAAATAAAACTGGACATATAATGTCAAGAATTATAAATGATCTAAGAGATATAACAGAAGTGGCCCATCATGGCCCTGAAGACATATTTATATCAGGTGTCATGCTGTTAGGATCATTTTTCATTCTTTTAACAGTTGAATGGAGATTGACACTCATAATTTTTTCAACTATACCGTTGATGATATTGTTTGCTATTAGGAAAAGACTGAAGATGGAAGCAGCTTTTAAAGAGGTAAGAAAGAGGATTGCTGATGTCAACGCTCAATTGGAAAATAGCATTTCTGGAATAAGAGTTGCCAAATCATTTACCAATGAAGATTATGAAGTTGAGAAGTTCAATCATGGCAATTATGCCTTTTCTAGTGCCAGAAAAGAATCATATAAGGTCATGGCAGAGTTTATTACAGGAATTGATATTATTTCTAATGTTTTGAATCTCATGGTAATATCTATAGGAGGTTTCTTTGTATATAAGGAGATAATTAATATAGGTG
>CAZZCQ010000030.1:0-9713 GCA_964652285.1 uncultured Tissierella sp. | reverse complement strand
TTTAATTTCGTTAAGTTTCACTGGAAGACTATCTCTTGTCGCACTTGCAGGAGAGTATCAGATTCACATTAAAAAAGCAGTGAATATGACCTAATGGTAATTTTCACCGCTATCTCTCTACTATTCAATTTTCTTTCTATATAATCTAGCTCCCAACTTTTCAAATCTTTTTTCCATATCAACATATCCTCTGTCAATATGATAGATATTATCTATCTCTGTCTCACCATCTGCAACTAAACCTGCTATGATTAAAGCTGCACCAGCCCTCAAATCTGAAGCTTGAACTTGGGCACCTGTTAGACTATCAATGCCTCTTATGATAGCTGATTTCCCATCGATTTTAATATCTGCGCCCATCCTTTTCAATTCATCAACATGCATAAATCTATTTTCAAATACAGTTTCTATAACAACACTAGAGCCTTGACAAATTGTCAATAATGCCATAAATTGTGCAGCCATATCAGTAGGAAATCCGGGATATGGAAGAGTCTTTATATCAACAGCATTTAGTCTCTTGCCACTTGCATTTACTCTTACACTATCTCCATTTTCATCTATGTCCACTCCTACTTCTTTTAACTTTGCAATAACTGGTTTTATATGGCTGGTTATTACATTGTCTACAACAACATCTCCACCAGTAATTGCAGCAGCTATCATAAAGGTACCTGCTTCTATTCTGTCTGGAATTATTTGATGAGATGCACCACCTAATCTTTCAACACCTTTTATCTTGATAGTTGATGTTCCTGCCCCTTTTATGTCAGCCCCAAGTTTATTTAGGAAGTTTTGCAAATCTACAATTTCTGGTTCCATAGCAGCATTATCAATAATTGTTTCTCCTTGAGCCATGGCAGCTGCCATCATTATGTTTTCAGTAGCTCCTACTGATGGGAAGTCTAGATAAATCTTATCACCAATAAGTCTTTCAGCATAAGCACCAATATTCCCATGCTCTGTCTCCACTGTTGCACCCAAGGCTTTGAAACCCTTTAAATGTAAATCAATTGGTCTAGTCCCTATTGCACAACCTCCAGGTAATGAGCTCTTTGTCTTCCCAAGTCTAGTAAGCAAGGGTCCCATGACCAATAGTGAAGCTCTCATCTTATTCATAAGATCATATCTAGTAATATGATTATTTAAATTCCTAGAATTAATTTTTATAAGTCCTTCTTCTAAAATCTCAACACTTGCACCTAATGACCTCAATACTTCACACATAATCTCTACATCTTTAATTCTTGGTACATCCTCTAGTATTATATCTTCTGTTCCTAATAATGATGCTGCTAATATTGGAAGTGCAGAATTCTTTGCACCATTTATCCTAACATTCCCCTTTAATGGTGGGCTTTTTTCAACCACAATAATCTCCAAAGCAAAACCTCCTTAATATCCCACAGTAATAATTGGTGTTCCTATCCATATATAATTCATATTTTCAGTTTCAATGTTCCTAATTGCAATATTTAAATTTATTTTGTCCACTCCAATTTTTATGTACTTGTCGATATATGGTGTATATACTGAATAAGAAATCATGGATGTATCAGAGAATTCCTCTACCACCTCTCCTTCTATTTTCCCTAGAGAGCTTGTGATTTTCTTCACCATATTATTATAAGCTATATCGCCAGAAATTTCACCAATTAAACAAGATGTAATTTCAACCTTGCAATCAAACATCTCATATATAGACTTTACCTCTTCTATTATACCATTCTTTTTTAAAAAATCACTATTTTTAATGATATTAATGTATAGATATGTCTCTCCCGATAATTCCTCTTGATTTTTGTAGGAGTTCAAAATTACTGCTATGTTATTACTTCCAATATCTTGTCCAATATAACAAATCTGTCCAAAATCATCTTCAAAGATTATCTCCTTAGAATAAGACGCTTCACTGATATCTTCACTAATCAAAGGATCTACTTCTATCCCAATCAATCCTATCCTGGATACTATCTCTTTTCCAATATCCTCCATCTCATCAGCTTCAACAAATCTGTCTATTATAACTCCATTGAATATTATATCCTCTTCCTTAGTATCTGCCCCCAAATCCTTCATTATAGAATATAATACTCCTAATTCATCATTTTTCGTTTCTGCAGTTGAGCCAATAGGTATTAATAAAACTATTATTAGTGCAAACAAAATAAAGTTTTTCATAAATCTTCCTCCCTTAAAAATTAAGGAAAGATGTTTTTAATGAATGTAAAGGGGGACAAAACATTACAATAAAAAGCACCCTTCCCTTATAATAAAAGTATTACCAAGGAAGGATAATTTAATACCTAAAAATTTTAATTGAAAAGTTTGATTTTTATCTTAAGAAATTATAATTGCACCTGTTAATATGGAGACAATAAGCATAACAATAGTAACCATAAATGAATAAGGTATAGTTTTCCTTTGATGCTCTCCAAAGTCAACTCCTGACAAGCCTACAAGCAAAAATGATGCAGGTGCAAGAGGTGAAACTGGAAATCCTGTTGTCATTTGTCCTAAAATTGCAGCTCTTGCAATATTTACCCCATCAATTCCAAATCCATTGGCAGTAGTTGTAAATACTGGTAATAAACCAAAATAGAATGAATCTGGGTCAAATAATAGTGATGCTGGCATTGCAATAATACCTGTAATAAGAGGAAAATATCTAGCAAGTGATTCTGGTATTATAGCAACTAATGATTCAGACATAGCTGCTATCATCCCTGTTCCTTTCATAATACCAGTAAAAGCCCCTGCTGCAAATAATACAGCAGCCATTAATATTGCAGATTTAGCATGGGCATCCACTCTTGATTTTTGTTCAGAAACATCTGGATAGTTTATCACCATAGCTAATGCAAAAGCAATCATAAATATAACCTCTGGTCTAATTCCATAATTTCCACCAACTATTAAGCCTATTAATACTAATATTATTAAGGCTACATTTACGATAAAAAACTTTGGCCTTTCTAAAGCTAGTTTTTCTTCACTCAGTTCTTTCTCCATGTATTCAACCTTAGTATAGCTGACTTGCCTCAATCTAATACTTTCTTTCCTTCCAAAGATATAAGCAAATACTAATATCGTCATAAGCCCAAATAATAATGGTATTATTACCGGATTAAATAAATCCATTACATTCATACCTATTGCTGTAGCTGCTCTCATGGTAGGTCCAGCCCATGGTAAAATACCCAAGACTCCAGCTGCTAATGCCACTATCGTAGTTAAGGTTGTTCGTTGCATACCAACAGCATCATATATTGGCAATAAAGCAGGAATACAGATTAAAAATGTCACAGCCCCTGAACCATTAAGATGAATTATCATAGTTAATAGTGCTGTTTCTAATGCTATTTTTATTGGATTAATTCCAATACTGGATAGTATCTTATTAATAATTGGCCTAAAAGTACCTGCATCAGTCAATATTCCAAAGAATAAAATTGAGAAAACAAACATAACCCCTGTCGGAGCTACAGTGCCAATCCCAGAAGTGATAAAAGAAGCGAGGTCTATGACATTATATGCTCCCTCTCCTGCTGAAAAAAAGGAAGCAATGATACCTGTTATCACCGGTACAAGGATAATCGCGATAGTCGGTGAAGCTTTTTTTGCCATTATAAGCACTAGCATAATAAGCACAGTCAAATATCCTAAGATTGCAAGCATTGATATGCTCCCCCTTTTTTACCATAAGCTTGATTTAGCATTTATTCAACTATTATATCCACAATTCTCTTTGCCGCCTGTCCATCTCCATATGGATTTATTGCCCTTGCCATTTTCTCATATTCTTCATCATTAGATAATAATAGGTCTAAATTCTCATAAATCTTATCGTACTCAGTACCCACTAGTTTAGCAGTGCCTACCTCGATTCCCTCAGGTCTTTCTGTCTCTTCTCTTACTACCAATACTGGCTTGCCAAGGGTTGGTGCTTCTTCTTGTAATCCTCCCGAATCAGTAACTACAATATGTACTCTACTCATTAAATTTGTAAATGGTTTATAGTCTAGTGGTTCTATAAGATGAACCCTAGGATTATCACTCAGAATACTATTGGCAATCCTTCTTACCTTAGGATTTAGGTGAATTGGAAACACTACTTCCACATCATCATATTTCTTCACAATATCACTTACCGCAGAGAAGATATTCTCCATTGGCTTTCCTATATTCTCTCTCCTATGAGATGTCATTAGGATTACCTTTTTATTCTCATAATCTATAGAATTTAATAAATCTATATCAAAGTCATAATCCTGATCAACCACATATTTTAAAGCATCAATAACAGTATTTCCTGTTATGTAAATCTTGTCAACAGGATAGTTTTCCTTGACTAGATTTTCTTTATTCCTTTTAGTTGGTGCAAAATGATATTCAGCTAGTATACCTGTAAGCATTCTATTTGCTTCCTCAGGGTAGGGTGAATGAATATTCCCTGATCTAAGTCCAGCTTCTACATGTCCAACCTTTATCCCTTGATAAAAAGCTGCTAAAGCTCCAGAAAAAACAGTCGTAGTATCTCCTTGAACCAATAAAATATCAGGTCTTTCTTTGATTAATACTTCTTCTAAACCTTGGAGAGCTCTAGTAGTTATCTTGGTCAAACTTTGACCAGCTTCAAATATATTTAAATCATAATCTGGTTCAATATCAAATATTTCCAATACTTGATCTAACATCTGACGATGTTGAGCTGTAATACATATAATACTCTCAATATTATCCCTTTTTTTTAATTCCTTAATAATAGGTGCCATTTTGATACCCTCAGGTCTTGTTCCAAATACAACCATAACCTTCAACTTCTCCACTAAATCACCTCTTATCACAAGATTCATTATGCGACAGGGGATGGTTCTCCTTGTCGCATTTATTTCTTTTTACTAGAAAACATTCCTAACTTCAATGCAAAAATAATAGCTGTTATAAACAATAGTACTGATAGATAGACAGCTTGTTTACTATTTGCTTTTGCTACTATTACTGCAAAGGCACCAAAAACCGCTGACAATCCATATAATATGAGTACAGTTTGTTTTTGTGAAAAACCTTTATCCAATAATCTATGATGCAAATGACCCTTATCCCCAGTAGCTATGGATTGACCACTTAACAGCCTTCTGAATATTGCAAAAGTAGTGTCAAATATTGGCACTCCTAATATCATTATTGGTACTACAACAGCTATTGTAGCTACACTCTTCATTACCCCTTCAATTGAAATAGTTGCTAACATAAACCCTAGTAGAAGGGCACCTGTATCCCCCATAAATATCTTTGCAGGATTAAAGTTGTAGGGTAGGAATCCTAGGCAAGCACCCGCAACTGCAGCTGATAAGGTGGTGACATGTACCTGGTCAAATTTCTCTGCAACTAACATCAAGGAAATGCTTGAGATCATTGCAACCCCACATGCCAGGCCATCTAATCCGTCAATTAAATTGATTGTATTAGTGATTCCTACAATCCAAAACAAGGTAATTGGTATAGAAAGCCATTTCAAATATAATAATACATAATCCTGTGAAAATGGATTGGTTACAAAATCAACTCTTATATCACCCAGAATAAGCACAAGACCTGCCATCATTTGAAATAGAAGTTTCAACTTTGGGCTTAATCCCCTTATATCATCAATAATACCGGAAATTAATATTATAGTTGCTCCTACTAATATTGAAATAAGAGTTTTGTCCATGGGTAAGAATATCAATGATGATATAACTAGTCCAATATATATAGCTAAGCCACCCATAAGTGGCATTGGTTCCTTATGTACCCTTCTCTCATCCTTAGGGATATCTATAGCACCAACCTTTATGGCTATTTTTCTTACTAAAGGTGTAGTTAATAGAGAAAGCAATACTGCAACTAAAAACGGTTTGATATACATCCCCATGAAGACTTCTCTCCCTTAAAATACTATTTTGTTCCAAATAATCTATCTCCAGCATCTCCTAAGCCTGGAATGATATAAGCATGGTCATCTAATTTTTCATCAATATTTGCTACATATATATCTACATCTGGATGAGCTTCTTGCAGAGCTGAAATCCCCTCGGGTGCTGCTATTAGGCAGACAAATTTAATATTTCTTGCCTCTCTCTCCTTCAAAAAATTAATAGCTGCTACTGCTGAGCCCCCTGTAGCTAACATAGGATCCAATACAATCAGATTCCTTTCCTGAATATCTTGAGGCAATTTACAATAATATTCTACAGGTTTGAAGGTTTCTGGATCACGATAAAGCCCAATATGTCCAACCTTTGCAGCTGGGAGTAAATTTAGCATTCCATCCACCATACCAAGGCCAGCTCTTAGAATAGGCACTATACCTACCTTTTTCCCAGCAATTACTTTTGATTTCATCATACCCATTGGTGTTTCGATTTCAATTTCATCTAACTCCAAATCCCTTGTAACCTCATAACCCATCAACATAGCTAATTCAGATACCAATTCTCGAAACTCCTTAGAGCCAGTCTTCTTGTCTCTGACGATAGTAAGTTTGTGTTTTATTAAGGGATGGTCAATTTCAATAACTCTGCTCATTAATATTACCCCCATATTGTTTTTTTCTATTAAGAATTATACCATAGATTAGCAAGTAATATCATCAATTTTATTAATTCTTCTCTCGTGTCTTCCACCTTCAAATTCTGTTTCCAAAAATATTCTTACAATATCTAAAGCCAATCCAGGACCAACAACTCTACCTCCTAAGGCAATCATATTTGCATTATTGTGCATTCTACTCATTCTAGCAGAATAAGAATCAGTACAAAGTGCACATCTGATTCCTCTTACCCTATTTGCAGCAATTGACATTCCAATACCAGTTCCACATATTACTATTCCTCTATCAAATTCCTTATTTGCCACTGCTTGAGCTACTGCTGTCCCAAAATCTGGATAATCAACAGAATTCGGTGAATCAGTACCATAATCTACAAACTCAATTCCTTCATCACTTAGATAATCAGTAATTATTTCTTTTAGTTCAAAACCACCATGGTCACTAGCTATAGCTACTTTCATCTTTCTCCTCCTTGAAGCAGTAGGGACAGTTCTTTTTGCTTGCCTAAAAGCAAAAAGAACCGCACCTTTGCCTACCATTTTATATTATTTAATGCCTTCAATATCTCATCTCTTGCTATTTTATAATCATTTAATCTCTTTCCAAATGGATCTGCTATATCCCTATCCTCATCAAATGCATACTCATTTAATAGAAATACCTTTTCCTTTATATGAGGATAATTTAATATTAGGTTTTCCTTATGGGATTTAGACATAGTCAATATCAAATCCGCTTGATCAACAAGTCCCTTGGTTACACTTTGGGATCTGTGATTTGAAATATCAATACCCATTTCTTCCAACGCTAACAATGCATTCTCAGAAGCAAGGTCTCCATCATAAGCAAAAATTCCAGCGGACTTAACCTCAATTTCTAAATTATTCTTCTCAGCCATATCCTTCAGTAAACCTTCTGCCATAGGACTCCTACAGGTGTTGCCTGTACATATAAACACGACTTTCACTCCATCACCTCTTAAAGTTCTACAAGCTTGCCACTTGCAGCTTTTACCATTCTGTTCATTATAGCCATTCCAATGTTATCAGAAGAAACCCCTTCTGCTAAGATTATATCCACATTTAACTCATCAAAACATCTCAATGTATCGAATAGATTGTGGGCTATGGTTTCTCTATTTAATCTTGAACCTGATACAAGAATGTGACCTTCCTCGTATTCATTCTTAGTCTCTTCTGTAGCCATAATCCCCACATTTTTGCCCTCTTTTATAAATTCAGCACTAGCCTTTTTAATCTCATCAACAACTTTTTCTATATCCCCTATATATAATATCATATCTGCATTTGGCGCATAATGCCTATATTTCTGTCCTGGGGATTTTGGTATCTCCTCCATATTTATGATGCTCTCATCTTGAGCAATATTGGGAATATGATCCTTTAATTCCTCAAATGTTATACCACCAGGTCTAAGAATTATCGGTATTTCAATTGATAAATCCAATACTGTGGACTCCAATCCAAGACCAGTATCTCCACCATCAATTATCATTTCCACCTTACCCATCATATCCTCTATTACATGAATACCCTTAGTTGGACTAGGTTTACCAGAGATATTTGCAGATGGTGCTGCAATAGGAACCTTTGATTCGGAAATGAGTTCCTTTGCTATGTAATGATCAGGCATCCTAATAGCAACTGTATCAAGTCCTGCACTTATTATATTGGGGACTATCTCACTTTTCTTAAATATCATAGTCAAAGGACCAGGCCAAAATTTAGCCATTAAATCATGGGCAATATCAGGAATATCTTTTACAAGAGGATTAAGCTGTTCTTTCTCACTTATATGTAGTATTAAAGGGTTATCAACTGGCCTACCCTTTGCTCTATAGATCTTCTTGATAGCTTGTTCATCTAAGCCATTAGCGCCTAGACCATAAACGGTTTCAGTAGGAAAAGCTACAATTCCACCTGACTTTATGATATTTGCAGCCTCTTTTATGAGTTTTTTATCTATATTGTTTTTATCAATTTTTATGATTTTAGTATTCATGTTTATTCTCCTAACCGGATGGAGCAGAGCCCCATCCCTACACCCAAGCAGAGATGGTGTCATCCCTGTAGGGGTGTACCCTCTGGGTCACCCGAATCTGCGAGGAATCTGACACGCTTCTCCTAATCCTGGGTGAAACGAAGGATCTTGCCTTTCAATACATCTATGATCCTTACATCCAATTATATAATATAAGAGGGAGCTTCCTCCCTCTTATAATGCTTTTAATTTATTAGCTTGGTCAGTGGTTACTAGATTTTCAATTAACTCATCAAGGTCGCCGTCTAGTATAGCATTTAATTTATGAAGAGTGAGATTTATTCTATGGTCTGTTACTCTCCCCTGTGGATAGTTGTATGTCCTAATCCTTTCTGATCTATCTCCAGTACCTACTTGACCCTTTCGCTCTTCTGCTATTTCTGCAGCTTGGTCAGTCAACATTTGGTCGTAAATCCTTGTTTTCAATATCTTCATTGCCTTTTCTCTATTCTTGATTTGGCTTCTTTCATCTTGACAAGCCACTACTATTCCTGTAGGTATATGTGTAATCCTTACTGCAGAGTCAGTTGTATTGACATGTTGTCCTCCAGCACCAGAGGATCTATATATATCTATTTTTAAATCTGTTTCATTGATTTCTAAGTCTACATCCTCTGCCTCTGGTAATACTGCTACTGTTGCAGTTGATGTATGAATTCTACCACTTGATTCAGTCTCAGGTACCCTTTGAACCCTATGAACGCCTGATTCATATTTCAATCTACTATATGCACCCTTGCCTTTTATCATAAAGATTACTTCTTTGTAGCCACCAATACCTATTTCATTGCTACTCATCATCTCAATCTTCCATCTGTTTGTCTCAGCGTACATAGTATACATCCTAAACAAGACACCAGCAAATAGAGCCGCTTCATCTCCTCCAGCTCCACCTCTAATCTCAACAATTACATTCTTGTGATCATTTGGATCCTTTGGTAGTAAGAGCACTTTCAACTCTTCATCCAATGTAACTAGATTTTCTTCTAAATCCTTAATCTCTTCCTTGACTAGATCCTTCATATCATCTTCAAGCTTTTCAGCCAGCATTTCTTTT
>CAZZCQ010000029.1:3062-9834 GCA_964652285.1 uncultured Tissierella sp. | reverse complement strand
ATATGAAGACTAAAGATTTTTATTATGTTTTACCAGAGGAATTAATTGCTCAGGTACCAATAGATAATAGGGATGAATCCAGATTGTTAGTACTTGATAAGGAAACTGGAGAGATAGAACATAGATTATTTAAAGATATAATTGAATATTTAAACAAGGGAGATACTCTAGTATTGAATGATACTAGAGTTTTGCCAGCCCGTTTGTTTGGCAATAGGATTGGAAAAAATGAGAGCATTGAATTTCTATTATTAAGAAGACTAGAGAATAATATTTGGGAAAGCTTGGTTAAGCCTGGAAAGAAAGCTAAGATTGGCCATAAAGTGGAATTCGGGAATGGTATTCTCAAAGGTGAAATCATAGGAATTGATAAGGTAGAAGGAACTAGAAAAATTAAATTCGAATTCGATGGCCTCTTTGAGGAGATATTAGATAAACTTGGGGAGATGCCATTACCTCCATATATACACGAGAAGTTGGAGGATAGGGAAAGATATCAGACTGTTTATTCTAAGCATTTAGGCTCTGCTGCGGCTCCTACAGCAGGATTACACTTTACCAATGATTTGCTTGATAAAATAAGGAATAAGGGTATAAACATTGAATTTATCACCCTTCATGTGGGTTTAGGAACCTTTAGGCCTGTCAAGGTTGAAGATATAAACAATCATCATATGCATTCTGAATTCTTTACCGTATCACAGCAGACAGCTAATACTATCAACAAGACCAAAGAAATGGGTAAAAGGATAGTTGCTGTAGGTACAACTACATGCAGAACTCTTGAAACTATAAGTATAGAAGATGGTCAGGTAGAAGCACAATCAGGATGGACCAATATATTTATCTATCCTGGATATAGATTTAAAACTGTCGATAGTATGATAACAAATTTTCATCTACCTGAATCAACTTTGATGATGTTAGTAAGTGCAATGACAACGAGAGATATAATTATAGATACTTATAAGACTGCGGTGAAAGAAAGATATAGATTTTTTAGCTTTGGAGATGGTATGCTCATCAAATGATTAGGAGGAAGTTATGAATTTTAAGTTTGAATTGATAAAAGAAGAAAAATATACTAAGGCTAGACTAGGAAGAATTCATACACCACATGGTGTCATAGATACTCCAGTTTTCATGCCTGTTGGTACTAGAGCGACAGTCAAGGCTATGACACCAGAAGAAGTTGAGAGTTTAGGTGCCCAGATTATATTGAGCAATACTTATCATTTATATCTAAGACCAGGTCACGATTTAATAAAGGAGGCAGGAGGCTTACACAAATTTATGAATTGGCATAGGCCAATACTTACAGACAGTGGTGGATTTCAGGTTTTCAGTCTTGGTGATTTGAGAAAGATTACTGAAGATGGGGTGGAATTTAGATCTCATATTGATGGATCAAAACACTTTCTAAGTCCTGAAAAATCCATAGAAATACAGAATGCTCTAGGGTCAGATATTATTATGGCCTTTGATGAGTGTACTCCATATCCAGCTACTTATGAATATGTAGAGCAATCAATGGAAAGAACAAGTAGATGGGCAAAACGCTGTAAGGATTATCATAAAGATACTGATAGACAAGCACTTTTTGGGATAGTTCAAGGTGGAATGTATAGGGCTTTGAGAAAAAGGAGTGTTGATGCTCTAGTAGAAATGGATTTTCCTGGTTATGCTATTGGAGGGCTGAGTGTCGGTGAACCTTTAGATACAATGTGCGAACTACTTGATTTTACTACCCCTTTGCTTCCTAAGGATAAACCAAGATATAATATGGGAGTTGGGACACCAGATTATCTATTTGAATCTGTGATAAGGGGAATTGATATGGCTGACTGTGTATTACCTACAAGAATTGCTAGAAATGGTACACTACTTACTAGTCAAGGAAGATTGGTAATCAGAAATGCAGCATATAAGAAGGACTTATCCCCAATTGATTCTGAATGTGAATGTTATGCTTGTAAGAATTATTCTAGAGCATATGTTAGGCATCTATTTAATGTTAATGAGATTCTTGGGGCAAGACTAGCCACTATTCATAATTTGTATTTTTTGATTAAGCTTATGGAAAATATTAAAATAGCTATAAATGAAGATAGTTTGTTAGAATATAGGGAAGAGTTTTACAAAAAATATGGATATATTTAAGAAACTTAATGATTTTTATCAAAAGTATTGTATAATATTAAGTAGCATGTATTTAGGAGGGGAAAGATTATGGAACAGTTACAAGCATTAATATTACCTATTGGTATACTTGCAATATTTTACTTCTTTGCTATTAGACCACAAAAGAAGAAAGAAAAAGAAATCAATGAGATGAGAGATAGCTTATCTGTGGGCGATGAAGTAATTACGATTGGTGGCATTTTAGGAAAGGTTATAGCAGTCAAAGAAGAACTGCTTGTTATTGAAGTTGGGGCCGCAAAAACAAGATTAGAATTCACGAGATGGGCTATTAGCTCAGTAATTAAAAAACATGATTAATTAATCATAAAGAAAGCTCCTAGTAAGGGAGTTTTTTTTATAGGTAACTAATTTGCAAATATTGCAAGCGATGGGACTAGAGTACCTCCTCTAATTAATATCTCTATCAAGTAATATTTTATCTCAATATAAAATAGATATATTTAAGGGGTGGAAAAGATGAAAAATAAACTCAATCCAAAAAATTGGCTATTAGGACTTGCACTTGCATTTATAATCACATTCATATTACTTATATTTGTGGCTTTATTACTTAGATTTACAAGTATTAGAGAAGCCCATACTAGTTTAATAAATAGTATTGTAATGACAATTAGCATTGTAGCTTCCAGTGCAATTTTGGGCAAAAAGTTAAAAGAGAAGGGATGGCTAAATGGTGCAGTTTTAGGTTTTACTTACTATTTTATCATCATCTTATTGAATCTAATATTTAATAGACCATTAAATATGGGCAGCTTATTATTACTAAGATTACTGATTGCTACTTTATTGGGTGCGATTGGAGGGATGATAGGAATCAACTTTCCTTGATAAAAGTGTTTGCTTTAATCATTCTATATGATATAATTATTTAAGAAATACATAAATGGAGGCAATAATATGAAGCACATAAGAACTTTAAATGGGAGAAATCTGAAAAAGAAGGATTTGGCAAGGATTGGCTGTGGTGAATGTCAAACCTCTTGCCAATCAGCTTGCAAGACTTCTTGCACAGTAGGGAATCAAAAGTGTGAACAGAAATAATAATTAAAGTGGTGGTATATCCACTGCTTTCTTTTATTTATGGGGGATTAAAATGAGTAAAGCTCAGATTCATAAGTTTTATTTGAACGATAAATATATCGCCTTAGATGTAAATAGTGGTGCTGTACACATTATTGATAAGATAGTCTATGATATATTGGATTACTTTAGAGAAGAATCCTTAGAAGATATCATATCGATTTTAGAGCCTCAATATAATAAGAAGGATATTGAAGAAGCTCATGTAGAGATTGCCTATCTAGTAGATGAAGATATGCTTTATTCTGAGGCAGGTTCTTTAAGTGATATTGTATACAATAAGGATAATATTATTAAAGCTATGTGTCTTCACATTGCACATGATTGCAATCTAAAATGTAGTTATTGTTTTGCATCTCAAGGGAATTTTAAAGGCAAAAGAGCTCTTATGTCTCTAGATACTGGAAAGAAAGCATTAGAATTTTTAGCAAAAAACTCTGGGAACAGAAGGAACTTAGAGGTGGATTTCTTTGGCGGAGAACCCTTGATGAACTTCCAAGTGGTTAAGGATTTAGTTGCCTATGGTAGAGATATAGAAAAAGTATACAATAAGAATTTTAGGTTTACAATAACAACCAATGGTGTTTTATTGGATGATGATAAGATTGAATTTATTAACAACAATATGGACAATGTTGTACTAAGTCTTGATGGTAGAAAAGAGATAAATGATGCAATGAGGAAAACAATCAACGATGGAGGAAGCTATGATATTATTCTACCTAAATTTATGGCTATGGTTGAGAAAAGGGAGAATAAGGATTATTATATCAGAGGTACTTTTACCAATCATAATATTGATTTTTCTAATGATATAATGGATTTTTATAAACAAGGTTTCAAGAAGGTATCTATAGAGCCAGTAGTCTCACCAGACGAAATGGATTATGCAATAAGGAGAGAACATTTAGATGATATTTTGAAGGAATATGAAAATTTATCTAAGAGTTACATCGACATCAAAAAGAAGGACAAAGACTTTTATTTCTTCCATTTTATGATAGATTTGGATCAAGGGCCTTGTATTATCAAAAGAAGTGTAGGGTGCGGAGCAGGCTCTGAATATTTAGCTGTTACTCCAGAGGGTGACCTTTATCCATGTCATCAGTTTGTAGGAGAGCTTGAATTCAAGCTTGGAACATTGGATACTGGAATAGAAAACAAGACTTTAGGAGAAGCTTTCAAAAAAGCTAATATATACAATAAAGAAGAATGTAGTGAATGTTGGGCCAGATATTATTGCAGTGGTGGATGTCATGCGAATGCTTATTATAGTCATAAGGATATAATGAAACCTTATGAGCTAGGTTGTGAAATGGAAAAAAAGAGAATAGAGTGTTCGATTTCAATTCTAGCCAATCTATAGAAACTGCTATCAAGCAGTTTTTTTATTGAGAATAGATGCTTTTTATAAGCAACTAAAAATTGACTAGTAATAAACAGGATAAAATGATAAAATCTAACTATTATCAATTGTCTGGAGGATATAATGGAGAAGTGGTTTATTAGGAATAAGAACATTAATTATAGTAAGATTGCAAAAGATTTAAATATAAGTGAAATTATAGCAAAGATTCTAGTTAATAGAGATATATATGATTATGAGAAGATAGATATGTTTTTAAATCCTGATATAGACAAAATGCATTCATCTACTCTGATGTATGATTTAGCCAAAGGTGTAAATATCATAATTGAGGCAATTAATAATAAGAAGAAAATTCGGATTGTTGGAGATTTTGATGTGGATGGCGTAATGAGTGTATATATCTTATACAAAGCATTAAGGTCATTGGGAGCTAATGTGGATTATAGCATTCCCGACAGAGTTAAAGATGGATATGGAATCAATAATGATATAGTCAATGGAGCATATAATGATGGTGTAAACTTATTGATAACATGTGACAATGGTATTGCTGCTCTAGATCAAATTAGCTTAGCTAAGGAATTAGGTATGAAGATAATTGTAACTGACCATCATGATTTACCATATATTGATGAAGATAATGTTAATAGATATTTACTACCAAAAGCTGATGCAGTCATAAATCCTAAGAACCCAAGATGCTCATATCCTTTTAAATCCTTATGTGGTGCTGGGGTAGTTTTTAAGTTAATCAATTATCTATTTTCATTATATAATAAACAAGATGATTCTTATGAGTATCTTGAATTTGTTGCAATTGCAACTGTTTGTGATGTTGTTGACCTAGTAGATGAGAATAGAATTATAGTTATATATGGACTGAATCTCATAAACAATACAAAAAATATTGGACTTAGGTCTTTAATAGAGGTATCTGATGTAAAGCTACCTATATCTGCCTATCATTTAGGTTTTATTATTGGACCAATAATAAATGCATCTGGTAGATTGGAATCTGCATATAAGGCCCTTGAATTATTCTTATCAGATGACAAAGTTGAAGCCATAAAAATAGCTAGATATCTGAAAGATATAAATGATGAAAGAAAGACATTGACAACAAGTGGTTATGAAAGTATTGTCCAGCAAATAGAAAATAAAAGCCTTAAAGATGATAAGATATTATTGATTTATGAGCCAAGTATACATGAATCAGTAGCTGGAATAATAGCTGGAAGAGTAAAGGATACATATAACAAGCCAACCATTGTATTGACAAATGGGCAAGAAAAGGTCAAAGGGTCTGCTAGGTCCATAGAAGGGTATAATATATTTGATGAATTGACAAAATCTAAGGACTTGTTAAATGGATTTGGTGGACATGCTATGGCAGCTGGATTATCTTTAGATAAAGATAGAATTGATCTTTTAAGAGAAAGATTGAATAACTTAACTGAATTGACAGATGATGATTTAATGAAGAAAACATTTATTGATATGCCTTTACCTATAGAATATATAGACTACAAACTTATTCAGGACTTATATTCCCTTGAACCATTTGGTATGGGGAATCCAAAGCCCTTATTTGGAGATAAGGGATTGAAGATAAGAAGGATGTTTAGATTTGGCAAAGATAATAATGTTATAAAATTAATTCTGGAAACAAAAAGTGGTCATCTTATAGATGGGTTGATTTTTTATGATGATGGTTACTTTGAAGAAGCTATAATTAAAAGATATGGTAAAGAACAATTGACAAATATCAGTTATGGTAAATATAATGATATTATCTTGGATATTATCTATTATCCAAATATAAATGAATATATGGGGAACATAAGTATTCAAATAATAATTCAAGGATTTAGAGTATGATTATGCATCAAGAGGGTGAAGACGATGAATCAATTATTAGAAAAGTTGATATTTAAAATTGAACAATATAATCCCCAAGCTGATATGTCTTTGATAATCAGAGCTTTCACTCTTGGGGAAGCAGCACATGAAGGTCAAAAAAGAAATTCTGGTGAGAACTTCTTTGTACACCCTCTCAATGTGGCATTGATACTTGCTGATTTAAATATGGATGCAATAACAATTGCCGCTGGATTGCTTCAT
>CAZZCQ010000029.1:0-3052 GCA_964652285.1 uncultured Tissierella sp. | reverse complement strand
ACCATAGTCGCAGGTCTTCTCCATGATGTAGTTGAAGATACAGAATATTCTTATCAAGACATAGTTGGGGAATTTGGCGTGGAGATAGCTGATTTAATAGATGGCGTAACAAAGTTAAAAAATATCAAGTATAAAACTAAACAGGAAAGTCAAGCTGAGAACTTAAGAAAAATGGTACTAGCCATGGCTAAAGACATAAGAGTTATAATTGTAAAATTAGCTGATAGGTTACACAATATGAGAACCTTGGAATATATGAATGATGAAAAAAAGAAAGAAAAAGCCCTAGAAACCTTGGAAATTTATGCTCCTCTTGCACATAGGTTGGGGATTTCTATGATTAAATGGGAATTAGAAGATTTATCTCTTCGATATCTAGAATCTGAAACATACTATGATTTAGTTGAGAAAGTCTCAGTTAAGAGAGAAGAGAGAGAAGATTTTATTCAGGAGATAATCAAGGTACTATACGAAAAATTAGGAGAGATGGGTATTAATTGTGAGATTAATGGAAGACCTAAGAATTTCTATAGTATTTATAAAAAGATGGCAATACAAGGAAAGAACTTTGAAGAGATATACGATTTAACCGCTGTAAGAATCTTAGTTGATAATATAAAAGATTGTTATGGTGCTTTAGGTATAGTTCATACACTTTGGAAACCTATTACAGGCAGGTTTAAAGACTATATTGCTATGCCTAAAGCCAATATGTATCAGTCCCTTCATACCACTGCTATAGGACCTAAAGGGGAAATATTTGAGATTCAGATAAGGACCCATGATATGCATAAGACAGCAGAATATGGTATAGCTGCACATTGGAAATATAAAGAAGGAGTAAACAAATCGGATAATTTTGATGAAAAACTGACTTGGCTTAGACAACTATTAGAATGGCAGAAAGATTTGAAAGATCCCAAGGATTTTATGGAGACTTTGAAAATAGATTTCTTTACAGATGAAGTATTTGTATTTACACCAAAAGGGGATGTAATTAATCTTCCTGAAGGTTCTACACCTATAGATTTTGCATATAGAGTTCATACTGATGTTGGCAATCGAACTGTTGGTGCTAAGGTGAATGGGAGAATTGTACAGCTTAATTATCAATTGAGAAATGGTAATGTAGTAGAGGTAATCACTGCCTCAAATGCTAGTCCAAGTCGTGATTGGCTAAGTATTGTAAAAAGCACTCAAGCAAAAACAAAGATTAGACAATATTTTAAACTAAAGGATAAGGATTCAAATGTTCTAAAAGGTAAGGAAAGCCTTGAGAAAGAGTTAAAAAAATTGGGATACAAACCTAATGACATTCTTAGAGATGATTGGTTAAAGAGTATTGGTGAAAAATTGAGTATCAATTCAGTAGATGATTTATATGCTTCTATAGGATATGGTAATATAAAGCAGAATCAAGTCATTACTAAACTAAAAGATTATTATGACGAGGTTTACAAAACTGAATTTGAAGAAGACTATTTTGAGGAAAAAGTCAAAAAAGCTCAATCAAAGAAACAACATCAATCCAGCCAAGGGGTTTCTGTTAAAGGGATAGATAATATCAAGATTAGATTTGCAAAATGCTGCAATCCTGTACCAGGGGATGAAATTGTAGGATATGTGACAAAGGGTAGAGGTGTATCAATTCATAGAGCTGATTGCCCTAATACTTTGGCTAATGAAGATGAAGAGAGACTTATTGAGGTAGAGTGGGATTCTGATAAAAGAGATTCATATCTTGCTGAGATTCAGGTAAGAGCTATTGATAGGCCAGGGCTATTGGCTGATATAGCAACTCGAATTAATGATTTAAATATTGGGCTTTCAAATATCAATGCCAGAACAAATAAGGATAAGATTGTTTTAATCAATATGATCTTGGAGATTAGTGATAAAGAACAATTGCAAGATATTATGAGGAGATTAAAGAAAATTAAACATATAATTGACGTATATAGAGTAACAACTTAGGAGGTTGGATTTCATGAGAGCTGTTATCCAAAGAGTCAATCAAGCAAAAGTAACTGTTAATGGGGAAACAATAAACTGTATTAACAAAGGATTATTAGTGTTTTTAGGGGTTGGGGAAGACGATGATGACAAGGACTTGGATTATTTAGTGAATAAAGTACTTGGTCTACGAATCTTTGAAGATGAAAACGATAAGATGAATTTATCCCTTTTAGATGTAGAAGGAGAATTGTTGGTAGTCTCTCAATTTACATTATTTGGTGATGTAAGAAAAGGTAAAAGGCCTAGCTTTACTAAATCAGCCCATCCTGATATAGGTAATAAGTATTATGAGGAATTTATTAATAAGACAAGTGAATCAGGCATAAGAGTTGTGGGAGGAGTTTTTGGTGCCCATATGGATGTAAGCCTCATCAATAATGGACCAGTAACTATTCTACTTGATAGCAAAAAGAACTTCTAGGAGGTATTTATTTTGAAGATTTTAAAAATCATTGCCGGAATTTATGGGGTAAATTGCTATATAATTTATTCTGAAGCTTCTAAAGAGGGGTTAGTCATAGATCCAGGCGGAGATGCAGACAGAATATTAAAAGTTATAAGGGATAATAAAATCCAGGTATCAAGAATTATTCTCACCCATGGACATGGTGATCATATAGGAGCAGTACCTACTTTAAAAAGAGAGTTAAATATACCAGTTTTGATTCATGAAGACGATTTAGATATGCTTCAGGATTCTAATATTAATTTATCATCAAATATGGTTGTAGGAAGTATTGAGATAAAACCTGATGGCCTATTAAAAGATGGTGATATAATTCGACTAGGAGATTATAATATTGAGGTTATTCACACTCCAGGACATACACCTGGTGGTATATGTCTTAAGATAGATAAATATCTATTTTCTGGGGATACACTTTTCAAAGGATCCATAGGGAGGACTGACTTTGAAGGTGGTAGTTTTGATGAGATTATTAAGTCAATTAAAGAAAAATTGTTGGTATTTGATGATGATACAGTAATATTACCTGGTCATGGTGAAAATTCTACAATTTTTGAAGAAAAGATGTAT
>CAZZCQ010000028.1:1056-9920 GCA_964652285.1 uncultured Tissierella sp. | reverse complement strand
TTGATAATGGAACTCTCAGTTTAGATGATAGAGTAATTATAAGTGAAAGTGCATCTAAGGCTACTGGGACATCTGTCTACCTTGATGCAGGTGAAGTACAAAGTGTAGAAAGCCTATTGAAGGCCATCTCTATTAGATCAGCAAATGATGCGTCCATTGCAATGGCAGTACATGTAGCTGGTTCTGAAGATGCTTTTGTTGACCTTATGAATCAAAGGGCTAAGCAGCTTGGTATGGAAGATACACATTTTAGTAACTCCAGTGGTTTACCCACAGAGAACCATTATACTTCTGCCTATGATATAGCTATAATGTCACGAGAATTGATGAAGCATGAAGATATCATTCAATATCTAACAACTTGGATGGAAGACATGGAAGTTGGTAGATCTAAAACCAGTATTCAGACAATGGTTAATACCAATAGACTTATAAAAGATTATGCAGGTGCCAATGGAATAAAAACAGGTTCCACTTCAGAGGCAAAATATTGTATTTCAGCTTCAGCTAAAAGAGGAGATTTACAACTAATATCTGTAGTTTTGGCTGCAGATAGCTCTGCTTTAAGGTTTTCTGAAGCAATGAAGTTATTAGATTATGGATTTTCTAACTATGACTCTGTAACCATAGGGAAAAAGGGTGATCTAGTAGCATCTATCCCTATAGAAAAAGGAGAAGTAGATAGCTTATCCCTTGTGCTTGAAAGAGATTGTCACCTATTAATTACTAAGACAGATAAAGGTGATATCGAAAAAGAAATCATCAATTCAGAATCTGTTGAAGCTCCTATAAATAGAGGAGATAAGCTAGGAGAATTGGTTGTAAAGCTAAATGGTGAAGAAGTAGATAGAGTAGATTTATTAGCTGAGAAAGAGGTAGGCAAAGCAAGTGTACTTAGAATATTGAAAAATGTATGGAATAACTTCCTTTTCAACAAATAAAGAAGAACAACCTCGACTTTAATCATTCGAGGTTGTATAATATAATAGTGTAAATATTTTATTTAGGAAAGGATTTTATTATGGATATCATATATAGATTGCCTGGACTTTTAGTGGCAATTGTCTTTCATGAATACTCACATGGGATGGCTGCATATATGTTGGGAGACAATACAGCTAAGAATGCAGGAAGATTGACCTTGAACCCTATAAAACATATAGACCCTATAGGGTTTATTGCTTTGCTAATTTTTAAATTTGGGTGGGCCAAGCCCGTTCCAATCAATACTATGAACTTTAAGAATAGGAAAAGGGATACATTATTGGTTTCTATAGCAGGACCAGCTGCAAATTTTATTGTTTCAATAGCTATTGTTCTAATATTTAGATTAAATATTATTACTAATACATTGGTGATTGAAATGCTATTGATAGCTCTTTGGTATAATATTATATTAGGTGTATTTAATTTATTGCCCTTTCCGCCTTTGGATGGTTCTAAGATAGTAGCTAGTCTATTGCCAAAAAAAATCGAGTATAACTTCTATAAATATGAGAGATATTTTTATATTATATTGATTATCTTGATAATAACAAATACGATTGATAAGCTTTTGAGCCCGATAATCAATTTTGTTATAGATACTTTATTACAAATATTGGTTAGTTAGGAGTAGAAAATGGATTATAAAATTGTATTAGATTCTTTTGAAGGACCTATGGATCTTTTGCTCAGTCTAATTGAAAAGGCAAAAATTGATATCTATGACATTCCCATAAATTTAGTTACTGAGCAATATCTGGACTATATAAGTGGAATGGAGGAACTTGATTTAGAGCTTACCAGTGACTTTTTAGTAATGGCTGCTACTTTACTACAGATTAAATCTAAAATGTTGCTCCCAAAGATAAAATCAGATGAAGGAGAGGAAGAAGAAGATCCAAGAGAAGAACTTGTAAGGCGTTTACTAGCCTATAAGAGATACAAAGAGCTAGCTGAAAAAATGAGAGAATATGAGGAAATAGGTCTTAAATCCTTCTATAAAGCCCAAGAGGATCTATCTGGATTTGAAGATGATGAAGTTGAATTGGGACATTTAAATATTAATTCTTTGTTCAATACTTTAAATAATATATTAAAGAGGCGGGGTTTAGAGCCTGAAATTTTGAATTTCGAGGAAATTAATAGGGAAGAGTTTACAATAGAAGAATGTACTAATGATTTATTACAAAGGCTTGAAAAGAAGAAAAAACTGAAATTCAGTGACTTGTTTGATGACAATTCTACAAAAAATGAAATAGTATCATATTTTTTATCCTTACTGGAATTAATCAGATTAAATAATATTCGAGTGAGCCAATATAATGTTTTTTCCGATATATTGATTATTAAAAAATGACATAGGAGAGAATTGAACAATGGATGTTAGAGAAATTAAATCAATAATTGAAGCTTTATTGTTTATATGGGGAGATCCCCTAACTGATGAAGACTTTGCTAGCATTTTGGAATTAGATAAAGGTGAGATTTCAAAGATTCTGGATGAGATGATAAGTGAATTTGATTATAATAGACGAGGAATAAGGATTGTTAAGGCTAATAATACTTATCAACTAAGCACTAGGGCTGAACATTTTCAATGGATTTCAAAATTAAATCATACAAAACCGAATAAGAGTCTATCCAATGCTGCTATGGAAGTATTGGCAATTATTGCATATAAACAACCTGTTGTAAAGTCAGAAATTGATAATATTAGAGGAGTCAAAAGTGATAGATCTATTCAAAGTTTGATGGAAAAGAATATGATTAAGGAAGTAGGGAGATTGGAAAGGATTGGGAGGCCAATAATCTACGGGACTACTGATGAATTTCTAAGAGCGTTTTCATTGGAAACATTGGATGAGATGCCTGATTTAGATGAAATGATAGAAAGAATTGATTTAGAACTTGATGATGAGGAATAATACTTTGTATTATTTTTCTTGCTTTTTGGAAAGCTAAATATTATATGTTAAAAGTATAGGAGGTATTGAGTTGAAAAAGACGATAGTTAGTTTAATCATTGCTTTGATAATCTCAACTTTCCAAGGAGCATCTTTAGCAGAAGATCTAAATTTGAGTGCAGAGTCATATATACTCATGGATGAGGTAAGTGGGAGGGTACTTGTTGAACATGATAGTCATAAAGAGATGCCTATGGCTAGTACTACCAAGATTATGACTGCATTGATTGCTATAGAGAATTGTGATTTAGATGATATTGTGAAGGTTGATGAACGATCTATAAATATTGAAGGTTCAAGTATATATTTGAAGAATAAAGAAAAAATCCTCATGCTAGACCTGTTATATGGACTGATGTTGAGGTCTGGTAATGATTCTGCAGTAGCTATAGCAAATCATATTTGCGATACAGAGGAAGAATTCATTGAGATGATGAATAAGAAGGCAAGGGATATTGGTGCTAAGAACACGAATTTTGCAGATCCACATGGGCTTAGTGATGAAAACCACTATTCAACAGCATATGATTTAGCCCTTATTACAAGGGAAGCTTTTAAATATGAGATATTTGAGGAAATAGTTGCTTCCAAATCCTATATGTCTAAGCGTAGTGAAAATGAATATTTCGTAAATAAGAATAAAACCCTCTGGGAATATGAAGATGGAGATGGTGTCAAAATTGGCTATACCAGTTCCTCTGGTCGATGCTTGGTTTCCAGTGCTAAAAGAAAAGAAATGAGGTTAATCGCTGTTAGTTTGAATGCACCAAATTGGTTTAATGACAATTATCTATTGATGGATTATGGTTTTGATAATTACGATTCCTATATTATATATGGAAAGTATCAATTAATGAAAAAGCTTCAACTTCCATATGATAGGGAATTAAATATGATAACAGAAAAGGAATTGATCTATCCTCTAGATGAGGATGAAAGAGAAAACTTGAAGGTGAACATAAGTATTAATGAAGATATCCAATTGCCAATCAAAGAAGGGGAGATTGTAGGTAGGATTGATACTTACTTAGATGGGGTAATTATTAAAAAAGATAATCTAATCTCTGCAAATGATATAAAAAAAGCTTCAATAATTGAGAAGTTTTTGAAATTTATATCTAATAGCTAAAATATAGTTAAGTAAAAGAAAAGTCTTGAGGGGGATATTTATGAGATTACAAAAATATATGGCTAAATGTGGTGTTGCTTCTAGGCGTAAGTCAGAGGAATTGATAGAACAAGGACTGGTCAAGGTTAATGGTGAAACCATAATTACACCGGGTTATATTGTTGATTCTAAAAAGGATATAGTTAAAGTTGCTGGGAGAAGAATAAGTATGGAGAAGAATAAGGTCTATATAATGCTCAATAAACCCGTGGGGTATGTAACATCCCTTAAGGATGAGAAGGATAGAAAAATAGTCACAGATTTAATTGAAGATGTTGATGAAAGAATATATCCAGTTGGAAGATTGGACATAGATACTTCGGGTCTACTATTACTGACCAATGATGGAGATTTGACTCAAAAATTGACTCATCCCAGTAGCGAAGTTGTAAAAAGATATATTGCAATTGTAGAAGGTGTCCCCAATAGAGCTGAGTTACAAAGATTTAGAGCGGGAATAAATATTGATGGAAGAAGAACATCGCCTGCTTCTGTTAAGATTGCTAAGCGATATGAAGATGAATCCATTTTAGACATAAAAATTCATGAGGGTAGAAATAGACAAATTAAGAAGATGTGTGAAGCTATTAATCATCCAGTTAAAAAGTTAAAGAGAGTGTCAATTGGAGATATTGAATTAGGTGGTCTTCAAATTGGCAATTGGAGATACTTAAATCAAGAGGAAGTGGATTATTTAAAGAGATTATAATGGGGGATAAAGGTGAAATATAAAACAGTAATAAATGCTGTATCCATTTGTAAAGATATCATCAATAGATATATCAAAGAGGGTTCTATAGTTTTAGATGCTACAGTTGGTAATGGTAATGATACTTTGGATTTAGCAAGATTAGTAACTGATAAGGGAAAGGTATATGGATTTGATATTCAAAGTATTGCTATCGAAAACACTAAAAGTCTTCTCATACAAAATCAACTAGAGGATAGAGTTATATTGATCAAGGATAGTCATGAAAACATTGATAAATACATATTTAAACCCCTTGATTTTGCTTTATATAATTTGGGATATCTTCCTAAAGGTGATAAAGAGATAAAGACAAGACCATCAAGTACTGTTATAAGTGTTGACAAAACTTTAAAGCTTCTTAAGGATAATGGTATTCTCCTTATAGTATCCTATATTGGTCATCCAGGGGGTTTGGAAGAAATGAAGGCATTGGAGGGATATTTGAAAGATTTGGATCAGAAGCAATTCAGTGTATTAAAAAATGAATTTATAAATCAGGTAAATTCACCGCCACTTTTATATATAATTGAAAAGGCTGAAGGCTAATAAAATGTTTTAGATAAAATGCTTCTATCTTCACAGGAGCATTTTATATTTTTCTTCTGATCTTGAATTAAATATTGCAGTAAATAATCATGAATGATAGTATGAAATTTAAGGACAGACTTACTTCTTATTGAAAGATGGAGGTTAATATGGAAAAGAAAGATTTGATTTTTGAAATTAAGAGTGAATATTCAAGATTGAGTAAAGGTCATAAATTGATTGCTAATTTCATACTGGAAAACTATGATAAAGCAGCGTTTATGACTGCTGCTAGTTTGGGTAAATCAATAGGTATAAGTGAATCAACAGTAGTAAGATTTGCTTATAGATTGGACTACCAGGGTTATAGGGATTTACAGAAAGATCTTCAGGAATTAATTAAGAGTAAGCTCACAACTATACAGAGAATCAAATTGATTGAAAGTGAATATTTGGATGAAACAAATACAATGACAAAGATTATGCAGAGGGATATGGAAAACATCAAAAAAACAATTAACGGTATTGATGTGGAGGAATTTGATAAAGCTATAGATTTGGTTTTAAGAAGCAAGAAAAAGTATATTGTAGGTCTTAGAAGTTCATCCTTTTTAGCAGGATATTTGGGATTCTACATGAACTTTTTAATGGAAGATGTTCATATAATCAATTCTGAGAGCAACGATATATTTGAACAACTATTGCGTATGAAGTCAGATGATGTAATAATCGTAATCACTTTTCCTAGATATTCTAGAAGAATAATTGATGTATTGGATTTTGCAAAGAAAAGAAAGACTCCAATTATCACATTAACTGACAGCTTGATATCCCCATCAGCTAAGGCTGCTGATATCTCTTTGACTGCTAGCAGCGATATGATTTCCTTTATAGATTCATTAGTAGCCCCTATGAGCTTGATTAATTCCTTTATTATAGCCTTAGGGAATTTGAGAAAAGATGATTTAAATAAATATTTTACAGAATTAGAAGATATTTGGGACAGATATGATATATATAATGATAGTACACAATAGAAAAAAGTAATCATAATAAATCTTATCATAATTGATAATCTAAAATATAAAATAAAAATAATTAAAGAGGTATTTATGAATAAAAAAATATGTGTAATAGGCGCTGGCCCTGCTGGTATAATTGCTTCTAGCATTGCTGCATCAAGAGGATTAGATGTTACTCTCTTTGAAAAGAACAATAAAATAGGCAAAAAACTCTTTATCACTGGTAAGGGGAGATGTAACATCACAAATGGAGCCCCAATAGATGAATTTTTTGATAATATTTTAACCAATAGTAGTTTCTTATATAGCAGCTTATATTCCTTTACAAATGAAGATATTATTAGCTTACTTGAAAAGTATGGACTGGAAACTAAGATTGAAAGAGGTAATAGAATCTTCCCCAAAAGTGATAAATCAAGCGATGTAATAAAAGTCTTTCATAATCTACTTGAGGATTATGGAGTTAAGTTAGAGCTAAATGCTAATGTTGAAAATATAAATAATAGGAATAATCTATTCTGTATAGAATTAAATAATAGAACTTTAGAGTTTGATGCATTGATAATTGCTACTGGTGGCAAATCATATCCTGCAACGGGTTCCACAGGTGATGGATATAGATTTGCCAAAATATTTGGTCATTCTATTACACCTTTAAGGCCTTCATTGGTAGCTATAGAAATAGAAGAGGATTGGATAAAGGAATTAAAAGGACTCTCTTTAAGAAATGTAACCCTCAATACATATAAGAATAACAAACTTGTACATTCAGAATTTGGAGAGATGCTTTTTACGCATTATGGTATCTCTGGACCTATTGTATTGACTACTAGTAACTATATCAATTCTTATCAAAAAGATAAAATTATCTTTAAAATCGATTTTAAACCAGCTCTTGATTGGGACAAATTGGATAATCGTATTTTAAGAGATTTTGAAATCTATAAAAATAAGCATATTAAAAACTCTCTGGATGATTTATTACCTCAGAGGATTATTCCCTTGATCATTAATCAATCTAATATCAATCCCAACAAGGCTGTCAACCAAATCACCAAAGAAGAAAGATACAGGCTGATAGACAGCATAAAGAACTTTTCTTTAACCTTTAAATCCTTTAGACCTATTGAAGAAGCAATAGTTACATCTGGAGGAATTTCTACTAAGGAAATAGACCCTTCTACTATGGAATCAAAATTAGTTCATGGCCTATATTTTGCTGGTGAAGTAATAGATGTAGATGCTTTGACAGGTGGTTTTAATCTACAGATTGCCTATTCAACTGGCTATCTAGCTGGAATGAATGTCTAGTGGCAAATTTACTTGTATAGTAATCATTTTTAATATATAATTATTAAGGATGTGGTAACATAATTTAGTCTACACCATTCTTTGGTGATTAATATTTATTGGAGGATTCTATGAATAATAGTTATTATTCCATTGCAATTGATGGGCCATCAGCTTCTGGAAAAAGCACTATTGCTAAAATTGTAGCGGAAAAATTGAAGATTGAATATATAGATACAGGTGCTATGTATAGAGCCATAACTTATAAGGTTCTAAATAATAGTATTGACCCTCTAGATGAAGAAAGTATTATTGATTTAGTTCAAAAGAGTAAAATTGACTTTGTCAATAATAATATCTTTCTAGATGGTAGGAATGTTAATTATGAAATTAGGGAAAATGTAGTTAGCAATAATGTTTCCTATATAGCTAAGATAAAAGAGGTTAGGGATGAGTTGGTAGAAATGCAACAGGACATGGCTAAGGCTAAAAGTGTAGTAATGGATGGTAGGGATATAGGTACGGTGGTCCTACCAAATGCTGATTATAAATTCTTTGTAACTGCTTCTGTTGAGGAAAGAGCTAATAGACGATATAAGGAACTACTAGATAGGGGAGAGAAGGATATCAGCTTAAATCGTATGATTGCTGATATTATCAAAAGGGATAATATCGATAGCAATCGCCAAGTAGGCCCCCTATTGAAGGCTGAAGATGCACATCTTCTAGATACTACAAATAAGTCAATTGAAGAATCTGTAAATTACATAATTTCAATCATAAGTGGAGGTAAAGGGGATGTTCTATAGCTTTGTAAAAATACTTTTAAGCGTCATTCTAAGACCGTTTTTTAGGATAAGGGTTTATGGTTTAGAAAATATCCCTCTTGATAATAGTCTAATTATTTGTTCTAATCATAAAAGTGTTTGGGATCCAGTACTAATTTCAATCATGTTTCCTAGACAGATATCTTGGATGGCTAAGAAAGAACTATTTAAGAATAAATTTTTGGCATATATTATAACAAAATTGACAGCTTTCCCTGTTGATAGGGATGGTAGTGATTTAGGTGCTATAAAGAAAGCACTAAGAATTCTCAAGGATGATAGAGTTCTCGGTATGTTTCCTGAGGGAACAAGGGTCCAATCATTGGACTTGAA
>CAZZCQ010000028.1:0-1046 GCA_964652285.1 uncultured Tissierella sp. | reverse complement strand
ATTAGCATTCAAATCTAAGTCTCCTGTACTACCCATATATATAAATAGTACTTATAAAATATTTAGTAGGGTTTCTATTTATATTGGAGAAGCTATAGACTTGAATGATGGAGTTGAAGGAAAACTGACTACAGATGATTACCTTGAATTAAGCAAGCAAATCCTTATTAAAATTTATGACTTAGAAGATAATGTAGGTGATAATAATGAAGATAATCATAGCTGATAATTCTGGATTCTGTTTTGGTGTCAAGCGAGCAGTTGATGAAACAATATCTCAAATTGAATCAGATTCAGATAGTATATATTCATATGGACCTTTGATACATAATCCACAAGAAGTAAATCGTCTAGAAGATAAGGGTTTAAAAACAATCCTTGATTACAATAGGATTGATAATGGTAGGATAATTATTCGATCTCATGGCATACCAAAATATCAAGAAGAAGAGATGAGTAAAAAAGGTTTTGAGCTTATAGATGCTACTTGTCCATATGTAAAGGCTTTACAGAAAAAGGTTGAAAATTATAGTATAAAAGGATACAATATTGTTATTGTGGGTGATTGTATGCATCCTGAAATAAAAGGAATCAGCAGCTATTCCCAAGGTGATGTATATATAGTTAATAGTATGGATGAGGTAGATAGTCTACCATATATGGATAAAATATGTGTAGTATCACAAACTACAAATACTAAAGAGAAATTTGACAGATTATCTAAGGCTATTAAAGATAAAGGTGACCATGTAGAAATATTCAACACTATCTGTAATGCAACAAAGAATCGCCAAGAATCTACTAAAATAGTTGCGCAAGCAGTAGATGCAATGATAGTAATTGGTGGTTATTCTAGTTCAAATACAAAAAAACTAGTTGAAATCAGTAATAAATATTGTAATAATGTTTATCATATAGAATCAATCGAAGATTTGTCTTTACAAGAACTATCGAAATTTAATACAATAGGAGTAACAGCAGGTGCATCTACACCTGACTGGATAATTAAGGAGGCTGTTGTAGCAATGGACAATGTTAACGACAAC
>CAZZCQ010000027.1:0-9967 GCA_964652285.1 uncultured Tissierella sp. | reverse complement strand
ATTTCGAAGCTGTGCACCAGATAATTCATCATTGAAAACGACTGTATCAATATCCAATTCCTCACAATATAGTTTAATCTCCTCTGCTTTGCCTTTGCCAATAAAATAAGCTGGATTAATAGCTTTACTTTTTTGAACAACCCTTGATACAACTATACCACCAGCAGCTTGAACCAACTCCTGCAATTCATCTAAAGAAACCTCTATTTCAATTGAATCATCATCTAGTTCTATCCCTACTATCAATGTCTTTTCAAGATTATTCTTTTCATTGTTCAATATATCACCATCCATTTAGTAATACTTCTTCTATATTATACCACTAATAGCAATCATTATCTAAATTATTAATATTTGTCATGCTTCATCTGGGATGAAGTAAAAAGAACAGGACATGAATAATAAGGATGACATGAATATGAGGTGCTGGATATGTATGCTTTTCTAAAATTAAGCAGTCTTAATGCTATTCGCTTTAAGCTTTTTATATTGTATCTACTCAATGTTACTGATGCATTGATGACAAAGGTCTTGATTGAAACTGGTGATTTCTACGAAGCAAATATATTACTTAGAGGGATTGTTGAGGATACTTATGTATTTCTAAGTCTAAAAATACTTTTACTAGGCTTAATGATCACACTTGTAGGTATTCGTCTTTATGATGCCACTGATAGACAGCTTAAGTTAGGAAATATCCCAATAAATATTTTGGGTGTATTATATGCATTAATTAACGGCTCCCATCTGTTTTGGATGTTATCCATTCACTAGCTCTATATAATTAAAAAAAGTGGACAAGCCTCTTTACTCTTAACTCTAATTTGTAGGATTAATTAATTGGGTATATTTGTAACCCTTTTGTTATAATATTGTAACTTAATTAAGGATTATGTTGGTTAACTTTGTATTAAAACTATGTTATAATTAGTTATGCTTCAGACCTTTAGAAGATGAAGGAGGAAAAAATGACTGAGAATAACAATAAAAATAAAAAGAAAAAAAAGAAGAGTAAGCTAACTTTTGCAAAGGGATTTAAGATATTTATTATAGCCTTATTAATAGTAGTTATACTATCGGGTGGTGCAATAGCTGGTATGGTTATATCTATAATTAAAGATGCCCCCGATATTGACCCTACAAAAATTAACTCCAGTTTGAATCAAACATCATTTATATATGATAATCAAGGGAATCTCATTGAGAAAATTGAAGCTGCTGAATTTAGGACATTTGTAGGTTTGGATGAAATGCCTCAGCATCTTATAGATGCATTTATTGCTATTGAGGATGAGAGATATTATGAGCATCATGGTGTTGACCCAAAGGGTATAGTAGGTTCAATGCTAGAGAATTTTAAAGCTGGGGGAATAGTTCGTGGAGCTTCTACTATAACACAACAATTAGTGAAGAATGTATATTTAACTCCTGATCAACTTTGGTCTAGGAAAATACAAGAGGCTTATCTGGCACTACAATTGGAAAAAGCCCTTCATAAGGATCAAATATTAGAAGCTTACTTAAACCTAAATTTTTTTGGTCAAAATGCCTATGGTGTACAGGAAGCAGCTCAAACTTACTTTTCCAAGGATGTGGGTCAGCTTACTATTGCTGAGTCTGCATTGTTAGCTGGAGTTGTTAAAGGTGCTAATGTTTATCAGCCTTATATAAGGGTAAGACCAGATGATTATGATGGCAATACCCAGGTCAAGGTAGGTGAGGCTGATATATTAGGACAAAGATATATTTTGGTATTCAATGAGAACTCTGTAGATAGACAAAAACTGGTATTGAATAAGATGCTTGAACTTGGAAAGATAAATGAGTCTGAATATAATCAAGCCTTAGCTGTGGATATGAAAACTACTATAAAACCAGGACAAAAAAAGATGGCCGACATAACTTCATATTTTACAGATTATGTAAAGACTGAAACTATCAATGTGCTGATGGATCAGCTTGGTTATACTAAAGAAGAAGCTGAAGAAGAGTTGTTTACAGGTGGATTACATATCTATTCAACAATAGATGTTAATTTACAAAGAACATTGGAAGAAGAATATGAAAACTTCAATGAAATCTTAGTTGGTAATACTGAAAATATGAAAGGTCCAGTCTTAGTAGATTGGTCTGTAAATAGTGCTGGAAATGCAATTGATGAAGATGGTAAATTGGTTTATTATCGACAGGATAATCTATTAAATGAAGACTTTAATTTGATAATAGAAAATGGGACTTATGAAATAAAGGATAATGGCAATATAACAATAAAGAATAATAAGTTTACTATATATCCAAAACATATAGATATTGCAGATTATTACAGAATAGATGAGAATAAAAACTTAGTTGCCCATACTGTAGGTTCAATTATAATACCAGAAGATGAATTTAGTGTTGGAGAAAACAATGAACTAATAATCAATAAGGACTATTTAGACAAAAATATGGATTTCTATGATATTGATGAAAATGGAAACCTAATAATTAATGAATCTTATTTTTACCGTTCAGTAGATGGAATTGTTCAACCACAATCTGCATCAGTTGTTATTGACTATAGAACCGGTCATATAAAGGCTATAGTCGGTGGTAGGGATGTCGATGGTAATAGAATTTTAAATAGAGCTACTGATTCCCAAAGACAACCTGGATCAGCTATTAAACCAATTTCTGTATATCTACCAGCTTTAGACAATGGATTTACAGCTGCATCTGCCATAGATGATATTCCTTATTATGATGCATCACAAGGATGGAGGCCTAGAAACTGGTATACTGGATTCAAAGGTATACATACACTTCGAAAATCAGTTGAACAATCAGTAAATATCAATTCTATAAAAACACTTGAAGCAATTGGAGTAAGAACTTCCATGTCTTATTTAGAAAAGATGGGTATTATTGATAGTGAAAATCCTGAATTAGATAGCTTTGTTACAAGTGCAGAAAATAGGGTTACAAATGATGAAAATCTATCCTCATTAGCTTTAGGTGGAATGACAAAAGGATTGACCCCTTTAGAATTGACAGCAGCTTATGGAGCTATCGCAAATGATGGTGTATATATCGAGCCTATTGCATTTACTCGAATATTAGATAACAATAAAAATCTCTTAATTGAGAACACGCCAAAGCAAACTACAGTAGTATCCCCTCAAATTGCATATATAATGGGTGATATTATGAGAACCACTGTTAGTCAGGGATTAGCAGGTAAAGCAAAATTATCAAATATGGCTGTAGCTGGTAAAACAGGTACTACTCAAAATAGAGCAGATATTTGGTTTGTAGGATACACTCCATACTATGTATCAGGTTTATGGATTGGTAATGACTCCCCAAAGATTACTTTATCAAAGTCTAGTAGCACTGCAGCACAAATGTGGCAACATGTAAATACAAAGATTCATGAAGGATTGGATAGTAAGACTAGCTTTAATAGACCTGAGGGAATTGTTTCAGCTAATGTATGCACTCAATCAGGATTATTGCCTACTCCTTTATGTACTCAGGACCCTAGAGGAGTTGTAAAATCAGAGATATTTGCCCAAGGTACTGTTCCAAGACAGTATTGTGATGTCCATGTGGAAGCTATTATTGACACAACAAATGGTAAACTGGCTAATGAATATTGCCCAGTAGAAAATCTAGAAACCAAGGTCTTTATTCAGCGTACTCCACCATATATCCCAGAAGATCACGGTGGTATAATCCCAGGAGACTTCCCATATAATCTGCCAACTGAAATATGCGATGAGCATGATGAAAATACAAGATCAATTTGGGATGACTTGGAAGATCTATTCCCATGGCCATGGGATGATTGGGATGAAGAGGATCCTAGTGATAATAATGGTAATAATAATGGTAATAATGGAAACAATGATGATGGGGATATTATTCCATCCGATCCACCAAATGATGATTAAAAATAGAGACTAAGGAAGACATTCCTTAGTCTTTTGTTTTAGGATTGAATATTAATGCCATGATATAACCAAAAAGTATAGCAGCAGCTATACCTCCTGCACCTGCTTCTAGTCCACCTGAAAATGCCCCTAAAAATCCATCAGCTTCAGCACCCTTTATAGCCCCTTTGGCTAGAGTATAGCCAAAACCTATAATTGGAATCTTTGCTCCAGCTCCTCCAAATTCTACTAAGGGTTCATATAATCCAAGTCCTCCTAGAATAACTCCTGCTGTTAAGAAGGATACCAATATATGAGCAGGGGTCAATTTGGTCCTATCAAGTATAATCTGCCCTATAACACATATTCCCCCACCTACAATAAATGCTTTTAAATAATCCATCTGTTTATCTCCCTATTTATTATTTATATCTACTGTTATTTCATGGGCAATAGAAGGAATTGACTCCCCTTGTTGAGTAATTATTGGAGAATGCAGTGCCCCTGTTGACATGAATAAGACTTTTTTGAATCTTCCTCTTTTCATTTCTTCCAATATGTAACCATTAAATACAACTGCGGAACATGCACAACCACTACCTCCTGCATGTGTATCTTGAGCTTTAGGATTAAATATCTCTACTCCACAATCAGTATATACACTTCCAAGATCATAACCCTCTTCCTTCATCATGTCCATTACTATTGATTTGCCTACAATACCTAGGTCACCTGTCACTATTAAATCATAATCACTTGGTTTTAATCCAGTATCTTGAAAATGATTTATTAATGTATCCATTGCTGCAGGAGCCATTGCTGCACCCATATTTGCAACATCTGTTATACCTGGGTCGATAATTTTACCTGGTGTAAGATATGTTATATATGGTCCTGAACCATAGGATGAAAGAACAGTAGCTCCAGCACCTGTAACAGTCCATTGAGCAGAAAATGTTCTTTGAGCCGCATACTCTAATGGGAATCTATATTGCCTTTCTGCAGTAGAATAGTGACTAGATGTTGCGCAAACGAGCTTATCTGCAAAACCTCCATCTATTAACATTGCACCAAGGGATAATGACTCTGTCATGGTGGAACAGGCTCAGTATAGCCCAAAGAATGGACTAGATAATTCCCTAGAGGAATAGCCTGTAGCAATTATTTGGTTGAGTAAATCACCAGCTATTAGAAAATCCCTATCCTGAAGACTCAATTTTGCATTATCTATAGCTGCCCTTACGGCTTCCTCTTGAATTTTACATTCTGCCTTTTCCCATGATTCTTGACCCCATAAATCATCTTCTAAAATCAAATCAAAATATTCCTTTAATGGTCCCTCCCCTTCCTTCGGACCAACTATGGAATAATTGCTCAGGATTGTTGGAGGATTCAATAATTTGTATGTTTGATTACCTATTTTTTTCAACGACATATCATCACCTATCCTTTGAATAATATACTCAATAGACCAACTATTATTGAAGAGCCTACTCCATAGACAATTACTGGACCGGCAATAATGAACATCTTAGATGCTACACCAAAGATGAACCCTTCCCTTTTAAATTCCATTGCAGGTGCAACGATAGAATTGGCAAACCCTGTTATAGGTACAGCAGCACCTGCTCCTCCAATTTTTCCAATTTTGTCATATACTCCAATACCAGTTAACAAAGCCCCTAAAAATATCATAAAAATTGAAGTCCCCATACCTGCTAGTTCTTCATTATAACCTAAACTATCTAGATAATTATTTACAAATTGACCAATTGTACAAATTGTACCACCTACAAGAAAAGCAAGTATCATGTTCTTTACATAGGTGGGCTTTGGGACCTTTTTATCAGCATATTTTTGATACTCATTATTATTTAAGTTTTCCATTTCATTCCTCCATCTATCTAAATATCAACCAATAGAATAACGACCCAGCTACTTTCCCTATTAATAAGGCTACAATCAATATCTTTAGCTCATTTTTTAGTTTGAGTTTCTTCGACAATACAGGGATTACATTTAGTACCTCTGCTAAGGCAGATGAAAATATCCCTGTGTATGTTCCCAATATTAATCCAATAATTCCAATGCATATATCATTTATTTCAATATAAAAATTTGTAAAATATATGATGGTAAAGAATATAACCCCTAATATAAATGAATTTTGATATAGTAGCTTATACTTTTGAGTTTCACTCATTTGCACTAATCTGGGTATTATATCCAATAACACAATAAATGCAGCAAGAGCATTACCAACTACCAATCCACCACCTAAGCCTATTAGAATGATTAATAGATACTTCATACATATCACTCTTTACTTGAATTCTCGATATCATTTAGTATGTATTCTTCCATTTCCTTATCGTAGTTAAATACCTCTATTTCCATTGGTCCTGGTTCCTTTCTTCTTCTTAAACTCTTGCTTAAGATTCTATTAAAAAAAACTATAACACCAAGACCTAATCCTATAGAATAGGATATAGTGAGTATCAAGGGATTGGAATTTTTCTCTCCAGTTAATGTATAGTAAATAATCTCAAGTGTTTCATCCATATTAACATCAGTATGGAAATTCATTATGGTCATACCTGCACCAAAAAAAAGTAATATAAAAATAGCAACAACCTTAGCAAATTGAAATAATCTATTACTCTTTTCTCTGCTCTTTATCTCAATCAGGACTTCATTTTGGCCAATTATTTCAATCTCTAAATTTGGATATCTGTCAACTAACCTTTCAATAATATCAATGCTAGTGATTTTTATCCAATCCTCTTCTTCTTTAGTTTTATATACACTGAGATTTTCAATTTTAGTCTTAATTAACTTATTATGTGAATAGACCATCCCTATATCCTTAATATAGATATTAGACCTAATATCAACAGCTGCTTTTGGATTTATTAATAAATAGACCTTTATTTTATCCATATAGTGAATTTTCTCCTATGCAATTCATAACAAAAGTAGCTTTTTTGGGAGCTTCTTGATTTGTAGAACTCTCAGTGAACTTGAGAATTATATATAGAGAAACAAAAGTTAATATCATAAAAATCAATAATATTCTAATACCTTTTCTAGTTTCCAAAAAACTTCACCCCGTCTCTACTAGTATCTACAATAATTACTATTTAATGCAAATACATTCATTTATTAATGTAATAAGTTTATGTAAATAAATTTGCTCCGCAGGATATAATTCGGGAATGCCACGCTGGTACTAACGATTTGTAGAAAACCAATACAAATCGGGTTAGGTCATAAAAATGATGGAAAAAGCACTATGCCTCTTCCATCATTCCTCTTATATCATCAATAATTCTTTTTTCTATTCTAGAGACTTGAACTTGGGATATACCAAGTTCTTTAGCAACCTCAGTTTGGGTTTTATCCTTAAAGTATCTCAAGATTATTACTTGTCTATCTCTAGGCTCTAGTTTATTTAATATCTCTTTGAGAAATATACTATCCAATATCTCCTCTTGACTATCTTCGTCTATACTTATTTTATCAATTAAATATAAGGGTGCTCCATCATCTTGATGTATTACATTATAGAGATATTCGGGATGATATGATGATTCAAGAGCCATAACTACTTCTTCAGCCTCAACATTTATCTCTTCACTAATCTCTTGAATTGTAGGCTCCCTTCCCAATCTTTTACTCAACATATCCTCAGCCCTTTTAGCTTGCCCGGCAACCTGCTTTAAAGATCTACTTACTTTGATTAAACCATCATCCCTTAAAAATCTTTTAATCTCTCCTACTATCATAGGAACCGCATAAGTGGAAAATTTTACATTAAAAGAAGTGTCAAATTTGTCTATTGCTTTTAGAAGTCCAATACTACCTATTTGAAATAAATCATCAACCTCATATCCCCTATTCATGAAACCTCTTAAAACGGATCTAATCAGCCCAATATTATTCTCAACAAGTTTATTCTTTGCTTCTCTATCACCATTTTGAGATAATTGGATTAACTCCATTGTCTCATTATGAGACAAGATCCCTTTTGAACTTTTGCTAATACTCATAATCATCTCTCCCTATCTGAGATGTTTTTTATGTGCTTAGTCATTTTTACAATTGTACCCTCACCTTCCACACTTTCTACATCAAGCGAATCCATAAAGGTTTCCATAACCGTAAATCCCATACCAGATCTTTCTAGATTGGGTTTTGAGGTATAGAAAGGTTCCATAGCTACTTCTAAATCGTCTATTCCTTTACCAGAATCCCTTACTATTATTTCAATAGTATTCCCTGATATTGATGATTCTATTATTATTGTTCCATCACCATATTCATAACCATGTATAATTGCATTTGTAACTGCTTCTGAAACAGCTGTTTTAATGTCAGATAATTCCTCCAAAGTAGGATCAAGTTGTGAAGCAAAGGCAGCAACTACAACTCTTGAAAAGGATTCGTTATTTGATTTACTCAAGAATTCCAACTTCATATAATTATTTTCCATAGTTCCTCACTCCTTTTATGTTTATAATCGCTGTATCTAAATCTTCGTGCAGCTTGATGATATTTAATAATCCGGACATATCTAAAATTCTATTTATTACATTATTCTTGCAAACAATTATCAATTGGCCATTTCTTTCAGTAACATTTTTATATCTACCCATGATTAGACCAATACCCGAGCTATCCATAAAAGTTAACTCATTTAAATCCATAATCATATTAATAAGATTCTTTCCATTGAAATTACTATCGATTTTCATCCTAGTACTTTCTGAGCTATGATGGTCTAATTCTCCCTTTAGTTTTACAATTAAACTGTTACCTATTATATCCATTGATAAATTCATAGAAATCCCCCCATTCTGAAAATTCATAGGTTACTATTCTATATAAGCTTACATTTATCCTTCAAAGAATTATGACTACTTTTCAATTAAAATGTAGAAAAGGGTCAAATTTGACCCTTTAATTTATTTTGCAAGCATAAACCACCTGTTTTAACAATATACTGGTGGTTACACTTCCGACTCCACCAGGCACAGGTGTAATCATCCCTATTTTATTAGTGACTTTTTCCATATCTACATCTCCTGAAATTCTATTCTTATCATCTAAACTTACGCCTATATCTAATACGATAGAATTTACATTGAAATATTCATCATTTAAAAATTTTGCCTTTCCAAGAGCAGTCAAAACAATATCAGCATTTTTAGTGATGTCTTTCAAGTTTTGTGTTCTAGAATGACAAATAGTTACTGTTGCATTCTCTTTTAATAACATCATTGCCAAAGGTTTTCCGACTACCATAGACCTATTTATGACAACAACATTTTTCCCTTCTAATGGTATATCATTAAATAGTAAGATTTCCATGGCTGCTTTTGGAGTACATGGTGCAAAGCCAGTATCATCGCCTTCAAATATCTTCTCTAAATTTAAGGGATGCATACAATCTACATCTTTTAATGGACTGATAGCCATTCTAATTCTTTCTTCGTCAATATGTTTAGGTAAAGGTCTAAATACAATAATCCCTGATATAGAATTATCTTTGTTCATCTTTTCAATTGCTTCTATCAAATCATCAGTTTGTATACTAATTACTAATTCATTAACAATTGTACTAATTCCTAGAGCATCACAATTCTTTATAATACTCTTCTCATATGAAATATCACTAGAATCATTTCCTAAACGAATTATTCCCAATCTAGGATTTTTCCCAATCTTAACTAGCTCATCAATATCTTTAGAAATCTTTAGCTTTATTTCCTTTGCTAGCTCATTACCTTTTAGTAGTTTCATAAAAAGACTCCTCTCTATCAGACAAATTCTATTATTTTTTATTATAGTATTAAATAGTGAAATATACAAATCAAATAAAAGAACCTAAAGCAATATGCTTTAGGCCCATCCTTTAAATTATGTATTGAGTAAGTCTATAAGCCGTGATATTGATGGTTACTGGGTTAGGGGCTTTTTAACGAGCCAAGCGTGGTGAATTCAATACTCCTGGAATTTGATGTAATGATTGTGATGGGTGGGTTTTGTAAAATACA
>CAZZCQ010000026.1:0-10096 GCA_964652285.1 uncultured Tissierella sp. | reverse complement strand
TCAGATATTCAGATCCACAAGTACTAGCAGTACTTGCATCACCACCTTACTTTTCAGATTTGTTGGATAGAGATGATCTATCAGGCTCCTATGGGGAGTCGAGCACTAGCTATTCATCTACAAAGGGAACAGGTGGCTCTGATACCTTTAATACAACAATTGAAGCTGGTGCCTATGTAGGCTTTGAGCATGATTTTGAGGTATTTGGTGTCAAGGTTGCCAGTGTAGAGGCTGAGTTGGCTATAACAGCAGGATTTACCTATGAGATGGAAGAGAGCAGTATGTTGGAACAGACTGTGACCTACACTACAGTTGCTGGTCAAGACACTGTAGCCTTTTTCTCCATTCCCTTAGAAATCTATGAATATACAGCCTTTTTACCCGATGGGAAGGGGTCCTATGATGAACAAACAATGTCTGTAAGTATTCCTCGAACAGCTAATGTAGTGACCTTAAGCCTTGAGGATTATGAAAATATAGCTAAGGATTATGATGAACTTCCACAGATCACAGATACCATACTCACCCACACACCGGGGAATCCTTTCACCTATAGCACTAGTCAAAGTGGATATAAACAACCCCTGGTCTATGATGGAGAATGGTCAGGTGTTAAATTTAGCGATGTAGGGGCATCTATCAGTCAAGAAATTGCCATGACTGAGGAGACAGCTCATAGCTATAACTTCTTTGGTAAAATAGAAACTAAGGCAGGCGCTGGAGTAGGTGACTTTAAGGCTGGAATCACAGTAGGAGTAGAATTAGGTGGAGGATGGGTTGATGTTTCCACATCTGGTAACTCCTTTTCTGGAGAAATCTTTACTATGCCAGCTGAAGCAGAACCTTATGGCTACGGATATAACTGGAAGGTATTTTCATATTTATATGATAACAATGGAATCCAATTTCCAGTGGTTTCATATCTAGTAAATGATGTAGTAGCTCCACCACCACTTCCTGATGACTTTGCTCAAAATGTAGAAAAAACTACTGATAGTGAAATAGCCTTAAGCTGGACCTATGACAGGATGGTAGCAGGATTCCAAATCTATAGATACTATGAATTCCCAGATGGGTCAGGTTCTTATGAGCATCAGTTCATCTCCATGGATCAAGGGGAACTTAAGAATGGTGTATATGAATTTGAATTCATAGATGATAACTTAAGTCCTTATTCAGACTATGATTATCAGATTCAAACTGTGAGGGCTTCTGTTCCAAATAACAGTATTCCAAGTGAGGTTTTAAAAGCCAGAACAAAGACTTCACATGGCTATCCAGAATACGAACTTGAAGGTGATTTCGATGTTGAAGGCTATTTGAGAATATATCCTGATTCTCAATCAACTGTTAAAGTTATCGTGAAAAATGCTGATGATTATCCAGAAGGTATTTCATATCAATGGCAAAAATTTGAAGACGGCAAGTGGGAAAATATAAAGGGACAAGAAAAGGATTCCTTGACATTTGCAAGCTCTGGGGTTGCTGATCAAGCTAGATACAGATCTAGGACAAATGTCATCTACTATGATGAAGCTCAGGGCAATAACTATTATATTTCGTCCTATTCACCAGAGTTTTCCACTATATACAGTAGAAGAATACCTTTAGTACACGATTTTGCAGCCACATATATTAAAAGTGATGGAAAATTGGATTTAAATTTAATATTGAAATCTGGAAATACAGGACACAACACTGCTCCAAGCGGAAATGTGACCTTTACAGTCAAAGGAACAGATTATAATACTGCTCATACTGTAGGATTAGGTGCGGCGGGGAGTGAAGGTAATAAGCTCCTTTCTAAAGCCACAATACAGATAGCTAATCTAGCTGATGGTGTATATGAAATAGAGGCATATTATGGGGGAGACAGAATATTTGGGTCTTTGACAACAGATACAATCACCAGCCTTGTAGGAGATAGCGGTTACCTTTTGAACTTAGTGAATAGTGATGGAGATAAATCCCAATCCTTCATATATGGAGATACTATTAAACCTATACTGAAGGAATTTGATGGGACTAATCAAGATGGGATAGAGGTATCTGAAGATATAACTTATTCCTATCAGTATATGGATCGTGAATTTGTTCAAATCCTCCCTGGATGGGGTTATTATCGACCTATTATAAAAACTGTAGATATCACCTTATCTGAGTATGGAAGATTTAATACTCCAAATCTAGGAGCCTATACCTTAATAGCAACTTTAGATGATGGTACTTCCATAGAGAGGGACTTTTCCGTAGGCCAAAGGAAAATTACTATTAAGGCTGTAGATGAAAGTATAGGAGCGGGTAATGTTTCAACTAAACCACCAAAAATAGAGTTAGATGAATCTACTCCAATGGCATTTGAAGAAGGGTTAGAGACATTAAACTTAGGTATAATTGCAAGAAATACAGCTGATAAGCTTGTAGAACTTAACAATGAAACTGATCCAGGTAATTACACTATTATAGGAAGTCCTACAATAGATACACCTACTGATAAATACAATAACTATAAGGTCACCTTTGTGGAAGCTACCTATACAATTGTAGGATCAACATTTAATGTAACAATGGAAGCTATACCTTATCAAGGTAGGGCTGCAGGCACTATAGAGCTATCTGTAAATAATCGTGCCCCATATGAGAATGAAAAATTCAGTGCAAGTACTGCCCTCCTCTTTATAGCAAGACCATATGAAAGCTATGAGGTTGATAAATGGGCTATAAGTACAGGTGACATTGATATTACTGACTTTACAGAGCTTACACCAAATATAATCTCCTATATTTTGAAATCTGAGGATACCCATGTAGAGGTAAGCTTTAAGAAAGCTGAAACAATCCTAGATATCATTAAAGAAGGCGAAGGTAGCGTAGCAGCAAGCGATCCTGCCTTTGTAAGCGGTGCTCTCGTAGGAGCAGGTGCTGAGATAGATTTTACTGCCACTGCTGATGAAGGATATACCTTTAAGGAATGGCGAATAGAATCAGGAAGTACTACAAAAGTAGAAAATGGAATCTTAAATGATGATGGTTCTAATACCTTGAACTTTACTATGGGGGCTTCCAGCACAAGATTGAATGCTATATTTATAAGAGATAGCTATAGGCTTAACCTATCTGGAAACTTAGAGGCTGCCTACGAATATGAGGACATAGTAGGAAATAAGCTTGAGAGGGTAGTAGGTGATGGTGCTTCAATAGTAGGGGACACAGAAGTTACCGTAAGACTAAAGGCCGGTTATGCATTAGCTGAAGGGGCTCAATGGCTAGTGAATGGTGAAGAAGTAGAAGTGGCTGATCCTAATATTGGATATAAATTCAATATAGAAGAAGAAACTACTGTTGAAGTAGACACTGTGCTCCAGCATTATAGTCTGACTACTGTAGCTGACAATGGCTCTATATCAGTTAAAATTGATGATTCTAGTCCTATAATATCTGATGGAATAATTGAAGATGTGGCAGGAGGGTCAAGGCTAATATTTACAGCTAGTCCAGCACATGGATATGCATTTGATTCCTTTACTGTTACTGGAACTAGTAATTACACTGTAAAAGATAATGCATTGACCATAGATGAGCTAGGGGCAGATATTACAGTAGGGGCTAATTTTGTAGGGGTTGAGCCTTATAATATCAGCGTTACCTATGGCGAAAGAGCTGAAATGACCTATATACTATATGATTCATATGGTGTCCAAGTGGATAGTGGTGAAATTACTATTCCAGGTGATACTATTGAAGTATATGAGGGAGATAAGATTAAGCTTGATATAAGTCCAGAGACAGGATATATGGTGGACAAATGGATAGTGGATGGCCTAGTAGATGATACTAGCAATAGAAGCAAAAGCTTAGAAGGCATATCTAAGGATATGGTAGTATTAATAGATATCATCCCTCAAGTTTCTTATACTGTAAGCTATGGTGTAGGGAACGAAGGCGGTAGTATTATTAGCGCTACTACTGATGGAAGAGAATTTGTATCTGGAGATATAGATGTAGGAGGTAACTCTTGGCTTGAGATCACTTCTCTTCCAGAGGATAATAATATGGTGGATTATTGGACCTTCAATGGGCAAAATATTAAAAATGATATGGGTGGGGATTATGTAGGAAAAACACTCATCATAGAGAAGCTTAGATCCGATAAACCTACTGTGGATATAAAGGTATTCTTTGAGGAAACAAAGGGATTTGAGATTCAAATTAGTGGGATAAACTATTCAATTACTGATTTTGAAAAAATTCCTGATGATGTACTTCTACCGGAAAATGGAATCAGAAAGAATGGTACCCTAGTATTTACTGTATCACCAGATGATGGATATTATATAAAGGAACTTCAAGTGAATGAAGTAGATTGTATCAATGGAGTAAGTAAACAAACTAGTGATGGGGGCATGGTTTCAGCTATTGAAGTTGATGGAGTGTACACAATAAGAATAGAAAATGTAACTGCTGATATAGAATGTTTAATAGAAGCAGCTAAGCCTGTGATTACTATTACACCATCAACTAATGGAACTATAACAGTTTCAGATATTAACAACATACCAATAACTGATGGAGAAGAAGTGCCAGCTGGAGCAGAATTAACTCTAAAAGCAGTAGCTAACAGTGGTTATAGACTATCATCTTGGGGGGATTTTGCATCTGGTAAAAGTGGAAATGAAGTCAAGTTAACAGTTCCTCAAGGAGACTTTACTGTATCCGCTTCCTTTGTAAAATCATCTCCTGACCCTGGACCTTCACCTAGTCCATCACCAGGACCTGGGATTCTTCCTTCCACTAGATATACTATTGATACCATAACTGGTGTTGGGGGAAGCATCACACCTAAATCCCCAGTGATTAATCTAGGAGCAAGTCAAGTATTTACTATAGTGGCAGAGGAAGGATTTGAAATCAAGGATGTCTTGGTAAATGGTAAGAGTGTAGGGGCTATATCAAGCTATACCATCACAAATGTAAAGGAAAATTCAACCATTGAAGCAATATTTGCAAAAAAAGCAGATATTAAACCTCCAATCCAAATCAACTTTATTGATGTGGATGATGATGATTGGTTTGCAGACTCTGTTGAATTTGTTGTAGGCCTTGGTTTATTTGAGGGAACCTCTGAAAATGAATTTTCTCCAAATCTTTCAATGACTAGAGGAATGTTTGTTACAGTTCTTGGGAGATTATATGAATATATGAATGATTTGACTTTACCAGAGGCAGAGGAAGTAAGCTACGATGATGTACCACTTGACATTTATTATGCATCCAGTGTCCAATGGGCAAGTGAAAATGGGATTGTCAAAGGATATGGAGATGAGGAGTTTAGACCAGATGAGCCTATAACACGAGAGCAGATAGTTGCCCTTGTCCATCGATTTGCTCTCCATACAGGGCTTGATACAAGTAAGACTTCTAACTTAGATATTTTCACAGATAGTGACCATGTATCAGAATGGGCCTTAGAAGCTATGGGATGGGCTGTGGATTCAGAGATCATTGGAGGAAGAGCTGATGGTAGTATAGATCCATTGGGATTAGCTCAAAGAGCAGAAGTAGCAGCCATTATCCATAGATTTATTCTCAATCTAATAGATTAGAAAGATAGCAAAAAGAGAAAAGGATAAAAATCCTTCTGGATTTTTATCCTTTTTATGATGAAGTTTCCTCTTCAAGCTTGTATGTGTCTAGCTGTAGATATAGAGAAGCAGTGAAGACCCCACCTTTAGCCTCAAATCTTGTGCTACCACCCTGTCTATTTACGATAGCCTGGATAGAGGAAAGTCCAATTCCCTCCCCATCCCTTTTAGAGGATAGGATGGTGTCGTCTTTTTTCTTGATATCTCCTTCAAAGCTATTTTCCATTATCAGTACAAGGGTATCATATTCCAAGTAGCTTTGAAGTTTCATAAATTTCCCCTTGCCTTCCATTCGATTACAAGCTTCTATAGCATTCTCCAAGAGATTACCTATGATGATACAAAGGTCACTTTCCACTAAAGGTTCAAGCAATCTGGGAATGGCAAAGCATAAATTTACATCAATACCTGAATTGGAAGCTAGTGTGTCATAATAGGATGCTACCGCATTTACTGCATAATTTTCACATAGTCGTAACTCCCTATCACTAGGGATTTTTATAATAAGGGTATCGATATACTCTTCTAGTTTGCTATGATCTTTTTGTTTATTTAAATCCCTAAGTACTGTGAGTTGATGCCTAAGATCATGTCTTTGAGCCTTAACAGTACTATCATCTTCTGCCATCTTCAGGTATTGATTTTGCTGTAGTTCTAATTGTTTGCCCAGTGTTGACATCTCAAACTCTAGGCGTGATTTTTCAGCAGCAGTAAGGACGGTTTCCTTTATATAATGACCGCTGATGATACTTAAGGCTATGACAAAGGTTAATACACCTATTTGAAAGAAAATAGTCAGTAAATCTGTAAAACCCACCCAATAGTTAAGGAGTTCCACTATTGTGGAGACTGTCAATAGTGAAGTGGCAAGGGCAAATCTTTTTACCATAGGATTTCCATAACGAAAATACTCATATATAAGGGAAAAGGCAAAGACTATAAAACTCGAGGGAGTGATGATATGGAAGAGGTAAAGGCTCTTGATAAAATCCACCATACCCAAGAGCTGTAAGACTATAGCTGCAGTTAAAGCCATATACTGAATAGTCAACATGATTTTAAAAGGAAGCTTAGTCTTGGGATTTAGCAATATCAAACCAAAATGTAAAAATGGGATGGCTACTGAAAAAAGACCTAGATAGGCCATATTGTAAAGGAGTATAGGATAGGGGAGTATAAAGGCGGTATAATCACATTCTCCCAAAACCCAGATTCCCCCAGATAAGGAAAAGAGCCCTAACCATAGAAAAGACTTACCAACAGGGATGTGTCTTACAACAGTTAAGGATATAAACACCATGAATAAGCCTAAAAATATCAAGATAAGGGAGAAAGAAAATGAAAATCCATTGGTCTTAAATTGATTTGTTAAAATTGCAGTTTCATTTCCCACAAATATCAGAGGCAATGATAGCTCACTCCTTTGAGATGGAGATAGATATTCTATTCTTATCTCTGAACTGCCATCCTTATCAGGAAGTAGGACTGTAGTAAGTATTGTGGGTGGATCATTCATATAGGATGGATATGTACCCTCCTGGCCTGCTTCATAAGTCAAGAGGTCATCAACATAGAGTTTAATAGGTGAAAAGACCGACTTTATCTGTAATTTATCCCCCGCATTTGTATTGATATCCGCAGAGAGGACCACCCTTGTATGGGCTGGTAGTTCTTTAATTTTAGTTGGTAAAGAAACTTCATAGGCTGTCTCATTCTCTATCTGTATCCTTACCCTATCTATAGAATGAATAGGGACTTCATAGGAACTAGGTGCAAGTTTATACATGGATGAAAACCCAATAAAGATCAATATAGATATTATAAATAGAAGAATATATATAGCTTTTAGGCCAAATTTGATTCTATAATTCATTACATCTGGCTCCTTTTTTAGAAAATAGGAAATCCTCGTAGACCCTGACTGCTTTTTTAAAGAGCTGATGTTTTATATGAACCTTATCGCCATTTTGCATCAAAAAGGTTTTAAATTCCCTATCAATTTGTCGAACATATTTTAAATTGACAATATAGCTATGATGGCAACGAAAGAAGGTATCAGGCAATAGGGTCTCTATATAGGACAGCTTGACTGTTTGACTTGCATGTATTGTTTCAGATAATAGAAATAGATTGACTACATGATTATTTGTTTCAAAGTAGATAATACTATCCATAGGGATGTCCTGATAAATGCCATCGATAAGTAAACTTACATAGGATGCCGTCTTGTGTATTTCCAGTGCCAATTTTAGAGCCTCCTGGATTTCTTTAAAGGTAACTGGCTTTTCGATATAAATAGGTGCTTTTAATCGATAACTTTCCAGCGTATGTTCAAGACTAGTGGTAGTAAAGACAAGCATCACACTTGTATCCATTTGACGGATTTTGCTTGCAGCATCTATTCCACTCATTCCATCCATATAGATATCTAGAAAAATCAAATCATAATCACCAGGAGCAAAGGCGGATAGGAGCTTTTCACAGGATGAAAAGGCATCGCAAAGAGTAATGATCTTGCTTTGCCTTATGCATTCATAGAGTAAATCCATATCCTCTTTTTTATCCTCACATAGAGCAATCTTAAGGGGTCTAGTCAAGATATCACCTCATTTAAATAAAGGATAGTCATAAACATAATGTAATGAAGATTAAAATTGACTATATCTTCAGTAATTGTAGCTCTTCTTCTATCTTTAAAAGTTTATTAAAGGTCTTATTTATATGATAGTTATATATAATATCACCATCACTGTGGTCACGTTGCGGCTCTTTATACTCTTTAAAATATGATTCTTCCGAATAGAGCTTTTGATAGAGGGTTATATTCTTCTCATCCAAAATAGGTATTATATTCAATTCTAACAAAGTCAATAAATTCTTTTCAACCTTATCTAAGCTTTTAACTATATTAAGGGCAGACATGTGAGAACTGTTGTTGGAGAAATCCATATTCAATTCATTCTTCAAAGCTTCAAAGGATTCAATGTATTTGTTCAATTCTTCCTTAAATATATTGTTATCAAGCTGTTCCTTGTCTGTTACTATATCATAGGTCAGCTTCTTCACAACTGTATATATATGATTTTTAATATATATGAAGGATTGTTTGTTCTCTGGCTGTGCTATAAAGAAGTTGATAAACATGCTGACTATGATACCGATAAATGTGTCAAGGAGCCGATTTAGGGCATATGACAGTATAGCCCCATCTTGATTCAAAAATATGGCTAAAAATACAATGCATGAAAGGACGAGTGATTTATTCCATTTAAGAATATTGTGTATATATATCACTAGAATAATACCCAGACCTAAAAAGATAAAGTTGTTTGGCAATAGGTATGAAAGGGCAAGCCCTATAACTGCGCCTACAAAGGTTCCTAACATTCTGTTCTTGCCTGCAATCCAGGATTCATTTACCGTAGATTGCATAGATACAAGTGCAGCAATACCTACAAATGTAGGATTCTTTAAATTTAAAAATTGTGCTATGTAGAGACTGACTACAATTGCCAGACCAGTTTTTATTGTCCTCATTCCAATTTTATATTTCCTTATAAATTGCATTTAAAATCCTATCCTTTCTTCTTTATAATATTATAACATGAATTTTGGGAAAATTGGTATACTATAAATATAGATAAGAATTAACATTTTTATACACAAGAGGAACAAATAAAATATCGTTTTTCCACAGAGTTATACACATTATCCACAAGCCTTATTATGTAAATGTGTGGATATGTTAAAGAAATATTAAATATATGTAAAGTGTTTGAAAAGTATTGAATCTTGGGTATGATATATACAAAGGATATAAGTAATAAGACTTATATGAAAGGAGTTGGGTTTATGATAATGAATTATGCAGGAAAAAACATGGAGGTAACCAAGGCACTGAGAGAAGTGACAGAAAAGAAATTGGGTAAATTAGATAAGTATTTTCAAAAAGACATTGAGGGTAATGTGACATTTTCTACTCAAAAAAACAGAAAGATCATCGAGGTTACCATAAACCTACCTGGAACTATTATTAGAGCAGAAGAATCGAGCGATGATATGTATGCTTCAATTGACAAGGCTATTGATATTTTAGAAAGACAAATCAGAAAGTATAAATCAAAACTACAAAGACGCTATCAAAATGGAGAAACTATTCGATTTGAAAATGTAGTACCATTGAACAAAGAAAATGAAACGAACAAACCAAAACTAGTCAGAAAAAAGACATTTCCATTGAAACCAATGGCATCTGATGAGGCAATTCTACAGATGGAGCTATTGGGACATAATTTCTTCGTATATATGGATGCTGATACAGAAGATGTAAATGTGATTTATAAGAGAAAAGATGGAGATTATGGCTTGATACAACCTGAAATATTATAAATAGTACATTAATAAAAGTTGTAGCTGTTGCTACAACTTTTTTAATGCTTTGGTTGAAAGGATAT
>CAZZCQ010000025.1:0-10110 GCA_964652285.1 uncultured Tissierella sp. | reverse complement strand
AAGACGATTTAACAGACTTAGAAATGATTGGGGATGAGTACCCATCAGATGATGAGGAGAAAACAAATAGTTCTATCAAGATGATAAATGAATTACCATCTGGTTTTCTAGTTGAAGACGAAGATGAGAATGAAGATGATGAAAGCGACGATGACAATTTTTAATTTCTTTATTAATAAATTATGAGAAAGGAGAAATGCTCCTTGTTTGAATTAAACAATTTTGATTCTATTAGAATTAGTTTGGCTTCACCTGAAATGATTAGGCAATGGTCTAAAGGAGAAGTTAAAAAACCGGAGACTATAAATTATCGTACTTTAAAACCAGAAAAAGAAGGCTTATTCTGCGAGAAGATATTTGGGCCTACTAAGGACTGGGAATGCCACTGTGGAAAATACAAGAGAGTTAGATATAAGGGGGTTGTCTGTGACAGATGTGGTGTTGAGGTAACCAAGTCAAAGGTTAGAAGAGAAAGATTAGGACATATAGAATTAGCAGCTCCTGTGTCACACATATGGTATTTTAAAGGTATTCCAAGTAGAATGGGGCTTTTATTGGATATGAGTCCTAGAGCATTGGAAAGAGTTTTATATTTTGCATCGTATATTGTTGTAGATGATGGGGGTGATGATACTCCCTTATATGAGAAACAACTCTTAACAGAAGCTGAGTATAGAGAGTATCAAGAAAGTTATCCAAGCAAATTCAAGGCAATGATGGGGGCAGAGGCCATCAAAGTATTGCTAGAAAAAATCGATCTAGATAAGGAATCTGAAGAGTTAAGGAATACTTTAAAGGATTCTACAGGTCAAAAGAAAATCCGTATAACTAGAAGACTTGAAGTTGTTGAAGCTTTTAGGAAATCAGGGAATAGACCTGAATGGATTATACTAGATGCTTTACCAGTCATTCCACCAGACCTTAGACCAATGGTACAGCTAGATGGAGGAAGATTTGCTACATCTGATTTAAATGATTTATATCGTAGAGTTATAAATAGGAATAATAGATTAAAGAGGCTTTTAGATTTAGGGGCTCCAGATATAATAGTAAGAAATGAAAAAAGGATGCTCCAAGAAGCTGTAGATGCATTAATAGACAATGGCAGGAGAGGTAGACCTGTAACAGGTCCTGGGAACAGACCTCTTAAGTCATTATCCGATATGCTGAAAGGAAAACAGGGCAGATTTAGACAGAACTTACTAGGCAAAAGGGTTGATTATTCAGGTAGATCAGTTATTGTTGTTGGTCCAGAACTAAAATTCTATCAATGTGGTCTTCCTAAGAAGATGGCATTGGAGTTATTTAAGCCTTTTGTAATGAAAAAGCTTGTTGAAGATGACTATGCACATAATATTAAGTCAGCTAAGAGAATGGTGGAAAGAATTAAGCCACAAGTATGGGATGTGCTAGATGAGGTTATCAAGGATCATCCAGTCCTGTTAAATAGGGCACCTACACTTCATAGACTTGGCATCCAAGCCTTTGAACCAGTATTGGTGGAAGGAAAAGCTATAAAACTTCATCCATTGGTATGTACTGCATATAATGCAGACTTTGATGGGGACCAAATGGCTGTGCATGTACCTTTATCTACAGAGGCTCAAGCTGAAGCAAGATTATTGATGTTATCCACAAACAATATATTAGCACCAAAGGATGGAAAACCAATTACAACTCCAACTCAGGATATGGTGTTAGGTTCTTATTATATGACAATGGAATCATCAGGAGAAAAAGGGGAAGGCAAGATATTCAAAGATTATGAAGAAATGCTTCATGCCTATTATAATGGGGATGTAGGTATTCATGCTTTGGTTAAAGTAAGAATTAAACTGGATGAAGAGGATAGAGGACAGTTAGTTGAAAGCACAGTTGGTAGATTTATACTAAATGAATTTATACCTCAAGATTTAGGATTTGTTGATAGAGAGAAGGATAAATATTCACTTGAGATTAGTGATGTAGTAGATAAGAGACTTTTAGGGAAAATCGTAGAAAGATCTTTTAGAAAATATGGTAATGAAGCTACTGTGGTTTTGCTTGACCATATTAAGAAAACAGGTTTCCATTATTCTACAATAGGTGCGATTACGATATCTATGGGAGATATTGAAGTGCCGGAAGAAAAACATATCTTAATTGAAAAGGCTGAAAAAGAAGTAGATAAATTTGAAAAATCTTATCGAAGAGGCTTAATCTCGGATGAAGAAAGATATGAAAAAGTTATAGAAATTTGGAATAGAACAACAGATGAAGTAACTGAGGTATTGATGGATAGTTTAGACCATAGAAACAATATCTATATAATGGCATTGTCTGGTGCAAGAGGTAGTGAAAACCAAATTAGGCAATTAGCGGGCATGAGGGGTTTGATGGCAAGTGCATCTGGTAGAACAGTTGAAATTCCAATCAAAGCAAACTTCAGAGAAGGACTAACAGTGCTTGAGTTCTTCGTATCAACCCATGGTTCTAGAAAAGGCCTAGCAGATACTGCACTTAGAACTGCAGACTCTGGATATTTGACCAGAAGATTAGTAGATGTAGCACAGGATGTAATTGTAAGAGAGATAGACTGTGGTACAGACCAGTTCTTATTAGCAAGGGCATTTAAGGATGGCAGAGAAGTTATAGAGGAATTAGTAGATAGAATTGAGGGTAGACACACTTTTGAGGATATCAAAGATCCAGAAACTGGAGAAGTAATAGTCACTGCGAATGAGATGATTTCAGAATATGATGCTGAAGCAATAGTAAAAGCAGGTATTGATGAGGTAAAGGTTAGATCTGTATTAGGATGTAGCTCAAGATATGGTGTATGTGCTCATTGTTATGGTAGAAATCTTGCTACAGGAAAACCAGTAAATATTGGTGAATCAGTTGGTATCATTGCAGCTCAATCGATTGGTGAACCTGGAACTCAGCTTACTATGAGAACATTCCACACTGGTGGGGTTGCAGCAGCAGTAGACATTACACAAGGTTTACCAAGAGTTGAAGAGCTATTTGAAGCCAGAAAGCCAAAGGGTTTAGCAGTTATATCTGAAATAGATGGTACGGTTTCTTTTTCAGAAAACAAAAAGAAAAAGGAAATTATTGTTACATCTCCAGAGGGAGAAACTGCAACTTACAATATTGTATATGGAGCTAGATTACTTGTAAAAGAAGGGGATATAGTAGAAGCAGGTGATGAATTAACCGATGGTTCTGTTAACCCCCATGATATATTGAAGATTAAAGGAATCCATGGAGTACAAAATTATTTGATAAAAGAAGTTCAAAGGGTATATAGACAACAAGGTGTAGATATAAATGATAAGCATATTGAAATAATAGTTAGGCAGATGCTATCAAAAGTAAAGATTGAAGATGCAGGAGATACTGATATGCTCCCAGGCAGTCTTGTAGGACTACATGAATTTGAAGATAAGAACTCCGAAATGATATCTGAAGGAGGCTTGCCAGCTACTGGAAGGAGATCCCTATTGGGGATAACAAAAGCTTCATTAGCTACGGATTCATTCTTGTCAGCAGCTTCATTCCAAGAAACAACTAGAGTATTAACTGATGCTGCTATTAAAGGTAAAGAGGACTATTTATTGGGACTTAAAGAGAATGTCATAATAGGGAAGCTCATACCAGCAGGTACAGGAATGAGAAGATATAACAATGTAGAAGTAATAGTTGAGGAAAACATGCAACTTCTAGAGGAAAATAGTGTTGACAGTCAAATTGTCTGATGATAGAATGTAAAAGTGTGTAAACTTTGGACTAATTCTTAAAACATAAAGATTATGTGGATGGATATTCACATAATCTTTAAGGTGTTTAAAAGGAGGACGAGAGTTTATGACAATAGATTTAAAACATATGCATAAGGTGGTGGGTGCTAAACAAGTAAAGAGAGCCCTTAATACATCAAAAGCAAACAAAGTTTATATAGCTGAAGATGCAGAGCAAAGAGTTGTAACTGATATTGCTAAGCAATGTGAAGAGATGCATATTCCCATAATTTATGTAAAAACTATGAAAGAGCTTGGGAAGGCATGTGGTATTGATATTAATGCTGCAGTAGCTGCATTATTAATATAATAAAATGTTCAAATAGAAGGAGGTGCCTAGATGCCAACCATTAATCAATTAGTAAGAAAGGGAAGGAAAGATGTTATTTACAAATCCAAATCACCAGCTTTAGGTGTTAATTTAAATACATTAAGGAAAAAAGAAACAACTGTAAATTCTCCTCAGAAGAGAGGCGTATGTGTAGCTGTTAGAACGGTTACTCCAAAAAAACCAAACTCAGCTTTAAGAAAGGTTGCTAGGGTTAGATTAACAAACGGCTTAGAAGTTGTTGCATATATTCCTGGTATTGGACATAATTTACAAGAGCATAGTGTTGTTCTTATAAGAGGTGGAAGAGTAAAAGACCTTCCTGGAGTTAGATATCATATAGTTAGAGGGACATTGGATACAGCAGGTGTTGAAAATAGAGCACAAGCTAGATCCAAATATGGAGCTAAGAGACCAAAAAAATAATTGTCAAATGCAGGAAGAAATTCTGTTAATATATAGCATTTGGCGCAAAACGGCATTATATTTAATGTCGAGTACCAATGAATCTACTTTATATAGTTAAGGAGGGAAGAAAAGTGCCAAGAAAAGGACATATACCAAAAAGAGATGTTATGCCAGATCCAATATATAATGATGTGGTTATAACAAAATTGATAAACAATGTTATGTTAGATGGGAAAAAAGGTGTTGCACAATCAATAGTATATGGTGCTTTGGATTATGTAGCTGAAAAAACAGGTGAAGATCCTTTAGAAGTATTCAATAGAGCTATGAATAATATTATGCCAGTTCTAGAAGTAAAAGCTAGAAGACTAGGTGGTGCAACATATCAAGTACCAATAGAAGTAAGGCCTGAAAGACGAGAGACTTTAGGTTTGAGATGGTTAGTGAACTATTCAAGAAACAGAGGCGAAAAAACTATGGTCGAAAGGCTAGCAAAAGAAATATTAGATGCTTCTAATGGAATAGGTTCTAGCGTTAAGAAAAGAGAAGATATGCACAAGATGGCCGATGCAAATAAGGCTTTCGCACACTATAGATGGTAGAAATTCTTTAAATGTGTGTAGGGTACCAGAAACAAGAGAAGGAGGAAAAATTGTGCCAAGAACAGTTAAATTAGATAAAACTAGGAACATAGGCATAATGGCTCATATTGATGCAGGGAAGACAACCACCACAGAGAGAATTCTATTCTATACAGGTAAAATTCATAAAGTAGGAGAAACCCATGAAGGTGGGGCTCAAATGGACTGGATGGAACAAGAACAAGAAAGAGGTATCACGATAACCTCTGCTGCTACAACATGTATGTGGAATAATCACCGAATTAATATTATTGATACACCAGGCCACGTTGATTTTACCGTTGAAGTTGAAAGATCACTTAGAGTTCTAGATAGTGCCGTAGCATTATTTTGCGCTAAGGGTGGTGTAGAACCTCAGTCTGAAACAGTTTGGAGACAAGCAGATAAATATAATGTACCAAGGTTAGCTTTCATCAATAAAATGGATATAGTAGGTGCTGATTTTTTCAGAGCAGTTCAGATGATTAAGAATAGATTAAAAGCTAATCCGGTACCTATACAGCTACCTGTAGGTAAAGAAGATTATTTTAAAGGTGTAGTTGATTTAATTAATATGAATGCAAGGATTTATAATGACGATTTGGGTCAGGATATTGAAATTACATCAATTCCTACTGACATGGTTGATTTAGCAAATGAATATAGGGAAAAGCTAGTTGAAACTGTAGCAGAAAATGATGAAGAATTGATGATAAAATATCTAGAAGGTGAAGAAATTACACCGGATGAACTTATTCAAGGAATAAGAAGAGCCACTATATCTGTATCTTTGACTCCTGTTCTTTGTGGTTCATCATATAAGAACAAAGGAGTTCAGCCATTATTGGATGCAATCATAGACTACCTACCTTCTCCCCTTGATATTCCGCCAATTAAAGGTATTAATGTAAATACAGAAGAGGAAGAAGAGAGGCATTCAGATGACAGTGAACCATTTTCTGCGCTAGCATTTAAGATTGTAACAGATCCATATGTTGGTAAACTTGCGTACTTTAGGGTTTACTCAGGAACATTAAAAGCTGGTAGCTATATACTCAATTCCACTAAAGGTAAAAGAGAAAGAATTGGTAGATTGTTATTGATGCATGCGAATAAGAGAGAAGAAGTAGACGAAGTTTTTGCGGGAGATATAGCTGCAGCAGTAGGATTAAAAGATACAGGGACAGGAGAAACCCTATGTGATGAAGATGCACCAATTATTTTAGAGACAATGGAATTCCCTGAGCCAGTTATCCATGTTGCAATTGAACCAAAGACAAAGGCAAGTCAAGATAAATTAAGTGTTGCGTTAGCTAAATTGGCTGAGGAAGATCCCACATTTAAGACATATACAGATTCTGAGACTGGTCAAACAATTATTGCGGGAATGGGAGAGCTTCATCTTGAAATAATTGTTGATAGATTATTAAGGGAATTTAAAGTAGAAGCTAATGTAGGTAATCCACAAGTTGCATACAAGGAATCTATCACTCAATCAGCAGAAGCAGAATCCAAATATGCAAGACAATCAGGTGGCCGCGGACAATATGGTCATGTCAAATTGAGAATAGAGCCTCAAGAAGCAGGTAAAGGATATGAGTTCGTGAATGCAGTAGTTGGAGGAGCAATTCCTAAGGAATACATCAACTCCATCGATAATGGTATTCAAGAAGCCTTAGAATCAGGTATTGTAGGTGGATATCAAGTATTGGATATTAAAGTTACTGTATACGATGGTTCATATCATGAAGTTGACTCTTCAGAAATGGCATTCAAGATTGCGGGCTCCATGGCTATTCGAGAAGCAATGTCGAAAGCGAATCCTGTACTATTAGAGCCAACAATGAAGGTTGAGGTAATAATACCTGAAGAATATATGGGTGATGTTATGGGAGATATCAACTCTAGACGTGGTAGAATTGAAGGTATGGAACTACGAAAAGGTGCACAAGTTGTGAATGCTTATGTTCCATTATCTGAAATGTTTGGTTATGCAACAGATCTTCGTTCCAACACCCAAGGTAGAGGAGTTTACTCTATGCAATTTGATCATTATGAACAAGTACCCAGCAATATAGCAGATAAGGTACTAGGAAATAAATAGTCTAAAATATTAAGGAGGAGAAAATACAATGGCAAAAGCAAAATTTGAAAGAACAAAGCCCCATGTAAATATAGGGACAATTGGTCACGTAGACCACGGTAAAACAACATTGACTGCAGCAATCACATTAATCTTAAACAAAAGATTTGGAACAGGTGAATTCATCGATTATGCACATATTGATAAAGCACCAGAAGAAAGAGAAAGAGGAATCACAATCTCCACATCACATGTAGAATACGAAACAGCAAATAGACACTATGCCCATGTAGACTGCCCAGGTCATGCTGACTATGTAAAGAACATGATAACAGGAGCAGCACAAATGGATGGAGCAATCTTAGTAGTATCAGCAGCAGATGGGCCAATGCCACAAACAAGAGAGCATATCCTACTATCAAGAAATGTAGGAGTACCAAAGATAGTAGTATTCCTAAACAAAGAAGACCAAGTAGATGATGAAGAATTAATCGAATTAGTAGAAATGGAAGTAAGAGAATTACTAAGCGAATATGATTTTGATGGAGATAATACCCCAATAGTAGTAGGATCAGCATTAAAAGCATTAGAAGATCCAGATGGACCATGGGGAGATAAGATAGTAGCCTTGATGGAAGAAGCAGATAAGTACATTCCACAACCAGAAAGAGACACAGACAAACCATTCCTAATGCCAGTAGAAGATGTATTTTCAATCACAGGAAGAGGAACAGTAGCAACAGGCAGAGTAGAAAGAGGAGTAGTAAAGACAGGAGACAATGTAGAGATCGTAGGCTTGGCAGACGAATCAAGGGTAGTAGTAGTAACAGGAGTAGAGATGTTTAGAAAACTCCTAGACCAAGCACAAGCAGGAGATAACATAGGAGCACTACTAAGAGGAGTGCAAAGGGATGAAATTGAAAGGGGTCAAGTATTAGCAAAACCAAAATCAATCATGCCACATACAAAATTCGAAGCAGAAGTATATGTATTATCAAAAGAAGAAGGAGGAAGACATACTCCATTCTTCAATGGATACAGACCACAATTCTACTTTAGAACAACAGATGTAACAGGAGATATCCAATTAGAAGAAGGTATAGAAATGGTAATGCCAGGAGACAACTCCAAATTTACAATAGAACTAATAACACCAATAGCAATAGAAGAAGGATTGAGATTTTCAATACGAGAAGGTGGAAGAACCGTAGGTTCAGGAGTTGTTACTAAAATCGTTGAATAAAAATAATATACAAAATGAAGGAGTTAACTCCTTCATTTTGTGCTGAAAAATATTCAAAAATTTTCAACCCCGTTTTTCAAAAAAAACTTGAGTTTTTGCTGACTTTAGGGTAAACTATATAAGTGTTTAATTTGAGACATTGCGATGATACAAAAGGTGGTCTAGCACTCAATCCTTTAAATAAGCATGTTTGCTTGAGATTGAAGGATGAAGTAGAGCTTTGTTTAGTGGATTGAGAGTGCTAGAGAAATTTTTGTTGAGAATGTCCGGTTTTAAATCGGGCGACTAGTTTTGCTGAGAATATTCAAAAAAAATATAGAACACCAGGGTAAGTGTATCGGCAAATCTAAGTCGCATGTAGGAAAGTAACATGCGATAGAAGGAGGGAACGAAATGGCAAAGAAACAAAAAATCAGAATTAGATTAAAGGCTTATGATCATGAATTATTGGATTCATCAGCACAAAGAATAGTTGAAACTGCTAAAAGAACGGGTGCGGATGTATCAGGGCCAGTACCACTACCAACTGAAAAGGAGGTAGTTACAATATTAAGAGCAGTTCATAAGTATAAGGATTCTAGAGAACAGTTTGAGCAAGGAACCCATAAGAGATTGATAGATATCCTTAATCCAAACCAAAAGACTGTGGATTCACTTATGAAATTGAATCTGCCAGCAGGTGTTGATATAGAGATAAAATTATAAGGATTTTATATGATTACTATATGTAATCCGCTGTAAACAAATTAGGAGGTGCAAGATGAAAAACATATTAGGCAGAAAAATTGGAATGACTCAAATCTTTAGGGAAAATGGGGAAGTTGTTCCAGTCACAGTTGTTGAAGCTGGACCATTATATGTGGTACAGAAGAAAACAGTTGAAAAGGATGGATATAATGCTATCCAAGTAGGATTTGAGAATGTTAAAGAGAAGAAAATCAATAGACCTACTAAAGGTCATTTCGATAAAGGAAATGTTGAATATAAGAAATATTTAAGAGAATTTAGGGTAGAAAACCCAGAGGAGTTTCAAATAGGTCAAGAGATTAAAGTGAATGTCTTTGCAGAAGGGGACAAAGTGGATGTAATTGGGATCTCTAAAGGAAAAGGAACTCAAGGTGTAATAAAAAGACATGGTTTTGGTAGAGGTAGAGAAACCCATGGTTCTAAATTCCATAGAATGCCAGGTGGTATGGGTGCCAGTGCATATCCAGGAAAGGTATTTAAAGGACATAGAATGGGTGGAAGAATGGGTAACGAGAGAGTTACAGTTCAAAACCTTGAAGTAGTAAGAGTGGATGTAGACAAGAATTTGATTTTAATTAGAGGTGCAATTCCTGGAGCTAAAAAAGGTCTTGTGACTATAAAAGAAACAACAAAGAATCAATAATTCGGGCTGAAAGGAGGATGTGAAATGCCTAAAGTAAATGTATATAATATGTTAGGTGAACAAGTAGGAGAAATAGATCTTAGTGATGAAGTATTTGGAATAGAAGTTAACCAACATGCTGTTTACGAAGTGGTTAAGAATCAGCTTGCTAATAGAAGACAAGGAACTCAATCTGCAAAGACTAGAGCAGAAGTCAGAGGCGGAGGTAAAAAACCTTGGAGACAAAAAGGTACTGGTAGAGCTCGTATAGGTAGTT
>CAZZCQ010000024.1:7433-10183 GCA_964652285.1 uncultured Tissierella sp. | reverse complement strand
GGCCCCTTCCATAGCTATTGACGTTTTGTCCAAGTAGGGTAATTTCCTTAACCCCGCTATCCACTAGAGCCCTAACTTCCCTAATTATATCTTCTGGTAGCCTTCTCTTTTCTCTTCCTCTAGTATAGGGCACAATGCAGTAGGTACAAAAATTATTACACCCTTCCATTATATTTACAAAGGCTGAAACCTGGGAAGCTCTAAGGGCTGGCACCTCTTCTATGATTCTCTTACTGTCATCTAAAATCTCTACTGTCTTTTCTGCAACTAATGGATTACCAGGTACATAATAGTTTATATCATCATAAACAGAAGATTCTTTAATAAGTTCGTTAACTATCTTTTCATATACATCTTCAAAATCATCATACTCCTCATATATATAATCAAAAGACTTAAACTCTATATTATTGTCTTTAAAATACTCCACTGTGGGATGCATCTCAGTTCTTAAATAATGTCTTCCCTTACTATTTATCCTTTCAACTGCCCCTAAAGTGAGTGCTTGCATATTTCCAGGTCCTAATCCAACTACAAATATCTTCTTCATTTGTTTCCCCTCTTTTACTTTTTCATAAGATTATATTTATCAATTTTTTTAGATAGCTTATCTCCTTTAGGTAATAGTGCTAAATCCTCTTTTGTTATGGTACCCGTAATTATCAATAATATAACATAAACAACCACGCCAATCATTATAGAGAACAATGTAGCCAGATTGGAACCTAGGATTTCATACAAGAAAACATAACTGATTCTCACAATAATAGCCATACCTATGGATGAAATCAAAGGTTTTATGATAGTATCCAGATAATTCAATCTCATCCTCATCAACATAGACAAACTAATACTATCCAAAATAGATGCTATTGCATAAGCAGCAACAGTGCTTATAGCTGCACCCTTTACATTTATACTTGGAATAACAGTTAGGGTATAAGTTAGACCAACTTTTACGACAGCTCCAATAAGCAGATTGACAACTGGTATCAATGGCTTCCCTAAACCTTGCAACATAGATGTTAGTGCTTGCACCAAGGTCAAGAATATAACCCCAAAGGATAAATACTGCAATATTTCACCAATGCTGGTTATGGTCTCTGGAGTATTGTTAAAATACAATAGCTGAATTATTGGTCTAGCCAATACAAAGAGACCAAAGGCACAAGGCAAACCTATCAACAAAGTCATTCTAGTACCTGAATTCACTAAAGATATAATCTCTTTTTTTTGTTTTCTAGCCTTAGCACTGGATATAGCAGGCACTAAACTCATAGCTATTGAGATGGAAAACACCTGTGGCAAATTGATTAAAGTCTGTGCATATCCTTTTAATTGACCATATAGTTCATTAGCTTCTGCCTGTGAATAATTTATGGTCTGTAGCCTTCTTATTACCATACCTGCATCAATAGAATCCATTATGGGAGCAATTGCTGAACCAATGGTTATCGGTATTGCTATTCTAAGCAAATCCTTTGCAATCTTGCTTGCTGGATATTCCCTTTCCACCAAAGAATTTTTCATTTCATCATTTAAAGTCTTCTTTCTGGATAGAAATATTACATAGACAGCTAATGTTCCTGCTATAGCACCTATGGATCCGCCAAAAGAAGCTCCTCCAGCTGCAATTGGTATTCCATAATCCAATAATAAATATGTAATAATCAAACCTAATACTACTCTGAAGAATTGCTCACTTATTTGAGAAATAGCTGTAGGAACCATATTCTGCCTTCCTTGAAAATACCCCCTAAAAGCTGCCATTATCGGTACAAAAAATAAAGCTGGTACTAAAGCTATCAATGAATAATATGCGTTTGGATTGCCTGAAGAAGCAACAATTGACTCAGCATTTATAAAGACAAACATTGAAGTCAATACACCTGCAATAAACAATCCAGCTAATGCTACTTTAAAAACCCTGTAGGCGCTTTTGTAATCTCCTAAAGCACTATTTTCTGAAACAAGTTTTGCTATAGCAACTGGAGCACCTGAAGTTGATATAGTTAAAAGAAGTTGATAAAAGGGATACGCTGTTTGATAATACCCCATCCCTTCTGGTTTGATAATGTTCCCTAAAGGAATTCTATATATTGCCCCTAGAATCTTTACTATTATGCCTGCAATACCTAATATTGCTGCACCTTTTATAAAACTATTACCTTTAGACATAGGCTTCACCCCGAATAAACTAGTATACTACTATTTATATTTAAATACATCACATATTATTTCACTTCAATAAAAACCTCCATAATATAATATATCACAAGTGGATACTGGAATAAAGAAAAATAGTTTATCGGGTTAGGTGCGGTCATCGGGTTAGGTCATAAAAAATACCTACTTTAATAAGTAGGTATTAATTTTCCATCTGTTTTGATAAGAATTTGGAAGCTGTCTCCAAAATCTTTACTTCCATGCTACCCATGATAGTATTTTCTTCTTTGGATGATAGTATTATTGATCCTATTGGGTCTCCTTGCATTACTATGGGAGATATCACCTGAGCACTATAGTTATCTAAATACTCATCCTCATAAAATATCTTTAAAGGCTTATTCTCTTCATTTGTTAAATAAGTAATCCTTCCTTCAATTATCCTTTCCAAATCAGGGCTAATCCTCTTTTCTAAATATTCCTTTTTAGAAGACCCAGCGACTGCTATAATGGTATCCCTATCAGAAATAATAGCTGTATATCCTGTACTTTCATATAAAGCCTCGCAGTATTCTTTAGAGAAA
>CAZZCQ010000024.1:0-7423 GCA_964652285.1 uncultured Tissierella sp. | reverse complement strand
AACTCACCTATAGGTGAATATTTCTTAAGTATTACTTGCCCTTCTCTATCAGTGAATATTTCTAGAGGATCTCCTTCCCTAATTCGCAAGGTCCTTCTTATTTCCTTTGGAATGACTACCCTTCCTAAATCATCTATCCTTCGAACGATACCTGTAGCTTTCAATTCATTGCCTCCTTATACAATAAGTGTAGTAAGTTTATTATTCAACTAACAGGTATTTTTTATGCATCAATGTAAATTTATGTTTATATAGTAAGTTTATATCAAATGTCCAAATATATCTTTATCTCAGCTTTATCTCTCAAATCCTCAATATATTTTTCGTACTCTTGAGTCTTTAATGTATTTATTACCTTATCCTTTAACTCTTCAAAAGAATCCTTTCTTTCATCTAAACGGATTATATGATAGCCAACCTCGGTCCTTATTAGTTCACTTATTCCTCCGACTTCTAAATTAAATACAGCTTTCTCAAACTCCTGTACTGCTGCAAATTCACCTTTTTCAAAGTATCCCAAATCTCCTCCATACATTGCTGATCTGCTATCCTTAGATTCTGTTAATGCTAAATCATCAAAGCTCTGCCCATCTCTTATTGCCTTCAAAACCCTATTTCCATCTTCCTCATTGCTTAATAGTATATGACTTGCCCTTAACTCAATTAAATCGTCCTTATTCTCATTAAAGTACTTTTCTGCCTCATCATCTGAGATATCAATACTAGTATTAAAATTATCTAAATGTCTTTCAAAGACCAGCCGATTTCTTGTATAGTTGGTAAAATACTCAATACTCATAGTATTGGATTCCAAAAATTCTTCAAATTCTAGTTCTCCGCCCAATGCCTCCATAATCTCATCTATACTCTCAGTAACCTCTTCATCCTTTACAATTATATTCTTACTATCAGCATCTTGAAGTATCAATCTTTCTACTATCAGTGTATCAAGTATTCTTTTCTTGATACTTGTTTCCAGGGTTTGTCCATCTGAACCAACTTCAGTTAATGCATCTTCACCTAATTGTCTCACTCGAGAATCTCTCAGAAATTGAAATTCATTGTCAAACTCCTCTTGAGGAATATATTCATCGTTAACCTTAGCTACTGTATCTTCAATGTTCTCAGATGTACATCCACTTAAAGCAATTATAAAAATTAGTATCAAATATATAATTTGATATTCCCTCTTACGATTCAAAAAAATCATGTTAAGCATCCTCTCTTCTTCCCTAAGTCTATAATCAAATTATATATGATTTGTATCTATATTAAAACCGTTAATTTTTTCTATTAATATCTTGAGACTTTCAAGTATTTCACCGCTGAATTTATATTCTATGCAGGGTTCATTAGATAAATTAAATTCTAATTTTCTACCATAGTTTTCTGACAGGTACTTGATTAAATCTAATGACACCTTGTCACTGGATACTAATTCCAATCTAATTAAATTATCTGACTGAATAATATTCTTGATATTATTTCTCTTAGCTAGGGCTTTAATATAGGAGATTTGCATTAGATTAATGACTTCCAAAGGAATATCCCCAAACCTATCAATTAATTCATCAATCAATTCAGTATAATCAGTACTTATCTCTATAGCAGCTATTTTTTTATAGACCTCTATCTTTTGTTCTTCATCTTCAATATAATTTTTTGGAATGAAACCATTTACATTCAAGTCAATTGTAGTTTCTACATTGTCTTCTGTGGGTTCACCTTTTAAATTTCTAATCGCCTCACTTAAGAATTTAACATATAAATCATAACCTATAGCCTCAATATGTCCATGTTGTTCTACACCAAGAAGATTTCCAGCTCCTCTTATTTCAAGATCCCTCATTGCTATTTTAAAACCTGAACCAAATTCAGTAAATTCCTTAATTGCCCTTAGCCTTTTCTCAGCTACTTCTGATAATACCTTGTTTTTCTCATAGGTAAAATAACCATAGGCAATTCTATTGGTTCTCCCTACCCTACCTCTAAGTTGGTATAACTGAGATAGTCCCATCTTGTCTGCATCATAGACTATTATGGTATTTACATTAGGTATATCTAAGCCTGTTTCAATAATTGTTGTACATACCAATACATCATACTCTTTACCCAAAAATTCCATCATTACATTTTCTAATTGCCTTTCAGGCATCTGTCCATGTCCTATAACAAATCTTGCTTCTGGAATCAAAGCACTAAGCTTGGAAGCCATACTATCTATAGTTTCAACTCTATTATAGACAAAATAAACCTGCCCATCCCTTGCTATTTCCTTTAAAATTGCATCTCTTATCATTTGCTCATTAAATTCAACAACATAGGTCTGGATTGGATATCTGTCCTCTGGGGGTTCTTCTATAACTGACATATCTCTAATCCCTACCATTGACATCTCAAGGGTACGAGGTATAGGTGTTGCTGTTAAGGTTAGGACATCAATATTTTCTTTTAATTTCTTTAATGCTTCCTTATGTTTTACACCAAATCTTTGCTCCTCATCTACTATCAGCAGTCCTATATCCTTAAATTTGACATCTTTTGACAGCAATCTATGTGTTCCCACTACTATATCTACAATCCCATTTTTGAGTCCCTCAATGGATTGTTTAATCTCTTTGGCTGATCTAAATCTACTAAGCAAGGCAAACTTAACCGGAAAATCTCTAAATCTTTCTATAATGGTATTATAATGCTGCTGAGCCAATATTGTTGTTGGTACTAATATTGCAACCTGCTTACCATCCATAATGGCTTTAAAAGCAGCCCTTAGCGCAACTTCTGTCTTCCCATAACCTACATCTCCACATAATAGCCTATCCATAGGTTTTGGCTTCTCCATGTCCCTCTTTATTTCTACAACAGAATTTAATTGCCCTTCAGTCTCTTCATAAGAAAAAAGGTCTTCAAATTGCCTTTGCCACGGAGTGTCTTCACTAAAAGTATAACCTTTATTTGTTTTCCTTTTTGCATATAGGCTTAATAAATCCTGTGCCATATTTTCTACAGCTTTTTTTGCTCTAATTTTAGTTCTTTGCCAATCGCCACTATTTAATCTATTTATCTTTGGCTTGCCAGTATCTGAGCCTATGAACTTCTGTATCAGATTCATTTGGTCAATAGGTATATACAATTTATCATTGCCCTTATATCGTATAGTTAAATAGTCCTTTTTAATCCCTTGGATATCAAGCTGTTCTATTCCTTCATATTGACCTATGCCATGATTTTCATGAACAACATAAGATCCAATCACAAGGTCAGATATGTTTATTAGCTTTTGTACTGTTTTTTTCTTAGAGGTCTTTGACTCTTTCTTTTGAGCCCCAAAGATTTCTCTATCACTTATAACCACCAATTTAATATTGGAGTATTCGAAACCACTTCTGATGCTTCCAGTAGTAATGAATAGCTGACCTGATTTAATCTCTCCTAATTTATTAGGTTTGAATGTACTCTCCACTTCAAATTCCTGTAGATTGTTTCTTAACCTAATGCCCCTTTCTTCAGTCCCAGAAAGAATAATAATTTTATATCCCCTATATTTATAATGATTAATATCCTCAACTAATAAATCCATCTTATTATGATAATTTGTCATTGGTTTTACAGAAAAGTTATAGAGTGATTTACCTTGAATATGTTGGGATGTTCTCAACAATGTAGTATTAACCACTACATTTTTATTGAGAATTTTAGCTAATAAATCACTATAATCATAATCTAGACCAATATGTGAAGATAAGATTTCTCCAGTTTCTAATAAATCACTTGCCTTAAAATATATTTCTTCTTTTATTCTTTTGTCCTTCTCCTCAATTCTCCTAGGTTCATCCATAAATATTAATGAATCCTTATCGAAATAATCCAAGATAGATCCTAGATAATCATCAGGTATAAAAGGCAGTATCATATGAATATTAGATATATAGGACTTTTCTTTAAGTAGTTCTAAATATCTTTCATATTTTTCTATGGTCTTAACTTGGTATCTATGGCTACCTAATTCTCTCTTTAAATTTTCAAAAATAATCTCTCTATATTCATCTAAAATCAATACTTCCTTAGCAGGTGTTATGATTATTTTATTGATTTTTTCCAATGATCTTTGAGTAATTACATCAAATGTTCTAATAGAGTCCACTTCATCATCAAATAGTTCAACCCTATAAGGGTTATCATTGTTCGGTGAAAATATATCGATAATCCCACCTCTTATGCTGTACTGACCTATGCCTTCTACCATATGAACTCTTTCATAACCCGCAGCAATCAGATTATTCATTAATTCATCAAGATTAACTCTGTCTTCAAAATCTATTCTTAGGGTATAATCCACATAGATTTCTCTACCTATGAATTTATCTACAAGTGATTCCAAAGAAGCAACTACAATTATCCTTTCTCCATTTAACAATTTAGAAATAACCCTTAATCTTCGATTAAGAGTTTCAGAACTTGAAGCATCTATATCATAAAATAGCTTTTCCTTTTTAGGAAATAACTCTATATTCTCATTCCCAAGGTCTCTAATATCCTCATACAGTCGTCTACTTTTAGACTCATCATATGTTATTAGTAGTATTTGCTTATTTAAATGCTCCTTTAGTCCGTAGACAAAATGTCCCAAATCTTCATCTATCAATCCATAGGTAAAAATAGGGCTCTTATTATTATTGATATCCTCCAATAAATTTCTATAAGATTCCATATTCAATAGAGGGTCAATTAAAAAATTCTTCATAAACTCTACTCCTTGCTAAATACCTGAAGCCCAGGTTTAGTCCTGGGCCCTATCTAATCTAATATTAAATCTATTCATTGCTTCATCAATACCATCGATAATGATGGTCTCTACTGCTTGTGCTGCATTTAAAACTGAATTCTCTATATCAACAGCTTCCTCTTTAGAAAACTGACTCAGAACAAAATCCGCTAAATCCTGCTCTGGATGTTTCTTCCCTATCCCTATCTTTACCCGAGGGAAATTATCATCTCTAATATGGTATATGATAGACTTGAGCCCATTATGACTACCTGCACTACCTTTTGTCCTGATTCTCAAATCTGCAAATCCAATATCTATATCATCCACTATAACAATCAAATCCTCTATGGATATTTTATAAAAATCTACTATCTCTCTTACTGCTATACCACTATTATTCATATAGGTTTGTGGTTTAACTAGTATTGTCTTTTTATTATCTATGAGCCCTTCCCCATAAATAGATTTGAATTTAATCTTATTTAATTTGATATTATTCCTATTAGCCAATAAATCTAAGGCTTTAAAACCTACATTATGTCTGGTATTTCTATAGTCCTTCCCTGGATTCCCCAATCCTATTATAATATACAAATCATCATCCCCTAAATCAATCGAAAATAATAGAAATTGATTTGTTTGTATTTATCCTTCTTATAGCTTCAGCAAAGATTGCAGATACAGTTACAACTTCAATCTTATCACCTCTACGAGATTCTTCTAAAGGTATAGTATCTGTAATTACAAATTTTTCTATTTCAGAATTATGAATTCTACTCACTGCTGGACCAGATAATACACCATGAGTTGCACAAGCATATACCTTATTAGCACCAAATTTCTTAAGTGCAGATGCTGCTTGGCATATGGTTCCAGCTGTATCAATAATATCATCCACTAATATAACATCTTTATTCTCTATATCCCCAATAACATTCATCACTTCTGCAACATTAGCCTTTGGCCTTCTTTTCTCTATGATTGCGATAGGTAAATCCAATACATTTGCAAAGTTTCTTACCCTAGTAACTCCACCTAAATCAGGAGATACAACTACAGTGTCAGGGCTTATAATATGCTCAAAATAATGTGCCAATAGAGGTACAGCTGTTAAATGGTCTACTGGAATATTAAAATATCCCTGAATCTGTCCAGCATGTAAATCCATAGTAATAACCCTGTCTGCACCAGCAACTGTAAGTATATCCGCAACCAACTTCGCTGTAATTGGTTCTCTTGATTTAGTCTTTCTATCCTGTCTTGCATATCCATAATATGGGATAACAGCATTAATTCTTCCTGCAGAAGCTCTCTTTGCAGCATCCAAAAGAATCAAAGTTTCCATAAGATTATCATTTACTGGTGTACATACTGATTGAATTATGAAAACATCCATCCCTCTTATTGTTTCACCTATATTTACACTGATTTCTCCATCACTAAAATGTGTAACCTCACATTTAGCTATTGGTGCTCTTAATTCTAATGAAATCTTCTTTGTTAATTCTAGATTAGAATTACCTGTAAGAATTTTTATACCACCTAGGCATAAATTCATTATTTGTTCTCCTCCTAAGTTAAAATTTTAATGTTATTTTTTAAAGCCTTTCTTATCTACCCATCCAAGTTTATTGACTTGTTCAGCTCTAGCAATTGATAATGCGCCTTCCTCCACATCTTGATTTATAGTAGATCCAGCAGCAATATAAGCCCAATTTTGTATTTTTACAGGTGCTATTACATTGGAGTTGCTTCCTATGAAAACATTATCCCCAATATAACTAATCTGTTTTACTTTACCATTATAATTCACAAATACAACTCCGCAACCAATATTGACATTATTACCTATAATGGCATCACCAATATAGGCAAGATGTCCTGCCTTTGAATTATCTCCAATAGTCGAGTTTTTAGTCTCGACAAAATTTCCAATCTTAACATTTTTACCAATATGACTATTTGGTCTTAAATGCGCATTTGGACCAATCCTTGTCCCAGATTCAACTATACTATTTTCTACCAGAGATGATTCTATGATAACTCCATCATCAATCCTGCTATCAACAATCCTACTATTTGATCTAATAATACAATCACAACCAATAATTGTATTTCCTTCTATGAATGTATTTGGATAGATTATTGTATCTTTGCCAATCTTAACTCCCTTTTCAATATATGTAGAATCAGGATCAATCAAAGTAACACCATTCATCATATACTCTTCATTTATCCTTCTCCGCATAACCTTTTCACAAAATGATAATTGAACCCTATTATTGATCCCATGAATTTCTATAGCATCTTCAATAATATATGCACCTACATTATACCCCTCATTTACTAGAATTTCTACAACATCTGTCAAATAATATTCACCCTGTGCATTATTTGAATTGATATTATTAAGACCATATTTTAACATCTTTCCAGAGAAGCAATATATTCCAGCATTTATTTCATTGATCTTGGCCTCGTCATTACTAGCATCTTTTTGTTCAACTATCTTAGAGACTCTTCCAGCATCATCTCTAACAATCCTCCCATAACCAGTTGGATTGTCAAATATAGCAGTCAAGATGGTACACGCACATCTCCCATTATTATGGAAATCAAATAGTTTGTCAATGGTATCCTCTGTAATAAGGGGAG
>CAZZCQ010000023.1:0-10286 GCA_964652285.1 uncultured Tissierella sp. | reverse complement strand
ATACAATTATTGATAAAAACAATGGCGAAATATCCTTTGACTTAACAGATGAGACTATATATACATTCACGGATGTGAATCTTTTGTTCGTAGAAGATTCAGATAGCAATAGACTTTATACTACAATAAAAAAAGATGAATTTTTAAAATATCTTGGAGGGTTAAATGATACTCCACTTTCCGAGCAAACAATACCTTACTTTATTGAAGTAATGGATGGGAAGGTAATTAGTATTACGGAAAAATTTAAATATACGATATAATTTAATAAATGATAGTTTATAATTTTGCTTTAAATTTTCACTTGCTACTGAAATGCAACCTATAATTGCGTTTTAATTGCTGGTAGCAACCAGTTTATTTTTGATAAGCTATAGCCAACAAGAAAGGAGGTAGTTAGATATGAAGATAGCTTTTCTAATTATTATTAGTCTCATATTTGTGAGTATTTTTGTTGGCTTACTGATTCTTATTGTTCGTGCTTTATTAGGATATTTAAAATCAAAAGATGCTCGAAAAGAAAAATCTGAGGTTCGACAATCGCTTGGAGAAGTGTTAAAGCAACACCGAACTCGATGTAAAATGACACAAGAGTTCGTAGCAGAAACCATTGGAGTGAGCAGACAAGCAGTATCTAAATGGGAAATTGGGATCTCTGATCCAAGCACATCCAATCTATTTGCACTTGCAAAATTGTATGGGATATCTGCAAAGGATTTGCTGAAAGAAGTTGAATAAATATATTTGCAATACAAAATTCAATAAGAAGTGATGGGAGGTAATTAAATGAATAAAAGATTTAAATTTTTATCCTTTAGTATTTATCTCTTGTAGTAGGATTAGGATTATTAAAAAAATACTTTGAATTGAAAGAGCTTTTATTTGATGGTGCTGGAATAGGTATCTATTTAGGATTTATTGAAATAAACGATAGAGTACCTAACGGACAAGTTTCAGCATATGCTAACATCTTTTTATTTATTTCATTATTATTTTTTGTGGTATTTTTATATAATTTGTATAAGACAGTTAGTCAGAAAGGTACTGATTGCTAAAGTGTATGATCAAATCCTGAAGCGTAAGAATGTTTTAGCCTTTGGCCGATAGTATGGTTACATCGCATAATTTATCAAATCTGCCTTAGTTTTATATTTGTTTATATGTAACTATCATAACAATGTGGTATATTAAATAAAAAAGTCATTAAAGGAGAATTTTATGCTTGATATAACTTTATTGGGTACTGGCGGAGGGTTGCCCATACCAGAGAGGTTTTTGTCTTCAATGCTTGTCAGTTATAAAGGGAGGAAGATACTTATAGATTGTGGTGAAGGCACTCAAGTAGCCATGAGAAAATTTAATACAGGATTTAAATCCCTTGACATTATTTGCATAAGTCATGTGCATGGTGATCATATTTATGGTCTACCAGGCCTCCTTTCTACCTTGGGAAACAGTGATAGAACTTCACCTATTACCATAATTGGACCTAGGGGAATAGAAGAGACAATAGAGAGCATAAGGGCTTTAGCACCTAACTTACCTTATAAATTTAATATTATTGAATCACCTAGTGAGCAACTTATCTTTAGATTTGATAATGATATGTTAATTAAAAAAGAATCAGTAGACGAATTTAGTGAAAACCTTATAATCTCTACTTTAGATTTAGAGCATTCAATAGATTGTCTAGGATATAGCTTTTACTTGACTAGAAGACCAGAGTTTATATTAGAGAAGGCAATAGAAAAGAAGATACCTCAAGAGATATGGAAAAGGCTTCAAGCAGGAGAGAATGTGAAATATGAAGGTAAAATCTATCATTCTGAAATGGTATTGGGGGATAAAAGACTTGGTATAAAATTGAGCTATATATCTGATACAAGACCTACAGAGAGTGTTGTAGAATTTGTTGCTGGATCAGATTTTTTTGTATGCGATGGCACATATGGAGATGATGAAGACTTGGATAAGGCAAAAGAGAATAAGCATATGACATTTGGTGAGGCAGCTAATCTTGCATATAAAGCTAAAGTATCAGAGTTTTTGCTTACTCATTTCAGCCCAAGCATGGAGAAACCTGATATCTATTTAAAGGATGCAAAAGAGATATTTGATAATACAATTATCGGTCATGATGGATTAAGAAAAACATTAAGCTATAGTAAATCTTATAGATGTAAGTGAAGATATGATGTGATATTTTGAAAAAGGTAAGCACTAAGGGGGTATGAAGAATTGTATGTTATAGAGACCATGGGTTTGACAAAATACTACGGAAAAAATAGAGGAATAATTGATGTAGATTTAAAGGTAAAAGAGGGTGAAATATTTGGATTTATAGGACCCAACGGATCAGGAAAATCTACCCTTATCAGAACATTGTTGAACTTTCTATATCCAACAAGTGGTGGAGGATTTATCCTTGAAAAGGACATAGTTACAGATAGTAAAACCATCAAAGAGTCTATAGGATATGTTCCTAGCGAAATAAAGTATTATGGACAATCCTATGTAAAAGAAATATTGGAATATGTTAAGAGTTTTAAGAAAGATGCAACCAGTGAGCAAATTGATAGACTGGCTGATTTATTGGATATTGATAGAAAAAAGAAGATATCTGAGCTGAGCTTAGGCAATAAAAAGAAGGTTGCTATAGCTCAAGCACTATTAGGTAATCCCAAGTTATTGATCTTAGATGAACCAACTAATGGACTTGACCCCCTGATGCAAAAGATTCTATTTGATATTCTCAATGACTATAGAAAAAATGGAAATACAGTATTCCTATCATCCCATAATTTAATAGAAGTAGGAAACCTATGTGACCGAGTGAGCATCATTAAAGAAGGCAAGATTATCGAAACGATGGAGCTAATATCCAGATTAAGTGATTTTGGAAGAATAATCGAAATTGAAGGAGATTTTCCTAAAGAATACATAGAGGAAATTAGTAGTGAAATTTATTCTTATAATGAAAAGACCTATAAATTTTTATTTAAAGGTGATATAGATAAGTTTGTCAAATCAATAGTCCCATATAAGATTAGCAATCTATCCATTAGGAAGGAAAACCTTGAAGATACATTTATAAAATATTATGAAGGGGATGGTGAATAGAGTGAATATGGTAAATTTTGAAGTTAAAAGATATTTCAAGTCTTCAATTATTTGGGCATTGATATGTAGTGCGCTTGTCATTTTGTTCATGGCTTTTTTCCCTAGCATGGAGAATAGTGGGATACAAGAGATTGTTGGAGAAAAGCTAAGTGCCTTCCCAGAAGGATTGATGGAAGCTTTTGGATTAGATGATATGGTGGATTTTACTGATATCATGCAGTATTTAGCATATACCGTTCAGTATATTTCCATGGCAATATCAATATATGCTTTGATACTTGGTACAAATTCCTTGATATCAGAGGAAACACATGGGACTATAGAATTCTTGTATGCTCAACCCATTGATAGAAATAAAATCGTGGGAAGTAAAATGCTTAGCAACGCTTATCTCTTGTTTCAATGTATCTTTATAATAGGGGCATTTACAATGGGGGTATCAGCAATATTTAAACCTGATAATTATGAATTGCTTAGCTTACTAATGGATATTAAAGAAGTATTTTTGGGTATAGCCTTTTCAGCTTATGTTTATTTTTCAATAGGTTTATTATTATCAACTATTTTAATACCTTCACAAAACACAACAGCAATTTCTATTGGTGTATTTTTTGTGACATATGTAATCGGAGTCCTTAGTAGAATGAAGGATAATTTGGGATGGTTGAAGTTTTTCTCTCCATTTGATTATGCATTACCAATGGATATAGTCAGATATGGATGGGAGTACAGATATATCCTAGCAGGAATTATTATAATGCTATTTTGTATTCTCTTCACATTTGTTATTTATAATAGAAAAGATATGAGGATTTAATCCTTTTTAGTAGGAGCTACATATAATGACCCATCATCTTGGATTTCTGCATAGAATACATCATCTATACTATCAACACCTTGTTGATTGAGTTGGTTCTCTAACCATTGAAGGTTTAATCCATAGGAAGTTAAATTTTTATGGATTATTTTACTGTCTATAATGACTTCAGCAGGAAGGTATTTTGGCTGTGAAGTTGCTATGCTCATATCCTTTCTAGTAACAGTTAATTTATTTTGTATCTTAAGTATACTTAATTGCCCATTTTGCTCCAATATTGCATAATCAATATCTTTGATGGAAAATATGCTCTGTTCTCTAAGCATCATTGATAGTTCTTCTATATTTATTCTTGTGGATTTCAGTTCCTTTTCCTGTATAACACCATTTTTGATTAGAAATGAAGGTTGACCATCTATAATCTTTCTTAATTTTATTGATTTTAGAGTAATATAAGCTAATAAAGCAGTCAAAAAACACCACCATATCAATCCAACTACTTCATGCCATATAGTTTCATCATCAAAAGTTATAATTTCTGCTGCAAGTGACCCAATTGTTATTCCTGTTACATAATTGAAGAAGGTCATCTGACTCATCTGTTTCTTCCCAAGTAAACGAGCCAATATCAAGAGTAAAACAAAAGCCAAGGTGGGTTTAATGATTATCATCTATATACCTCCAGTACAATACTAGTATTGGCTAAATTAAGAATATAATGCAAGGCTACCCATATTTTACATGTACAAAGGGAGACAAGCTTCTTATATAATTTAATTGACTACTGTTATGCGAGGAGATATGAAATGTCTAAATATAAAAAGATATTATTGTTAATTCCACTACTTATTATTCTAATGTTAACGACATTCAATAGGGATAGTAAAGAAATAGACTACAAACTAAATATTCCGGATACATTAGCAATTATTCATGATAAAGGGGCATCTTTAATATCAAATAATATTGAAGAAGAGATGGATTCAATGGTGGATATGGATACAGAATTAACTAATGAAGAGATCCAATCTAAAAAGGGTAATGCGATTATTAATAGTGATAATAGTTTTGATATAGACATCGAAGATGATACAGATGACAGAACAAGACAAGAACCAAATGATACTGTAGAAAGACTAGCTGATAATTCTGTTTCACCAAATAGAGGTACTGCCATCACAGATAATAGAAGAGCGCCTTCTGATTTGAGTAAATATCTAAATCCTTATGTATTAGATGTAATAAAAACTTACGATTTAGAAGGAAATAATTATCCATACTTATTGAATAATGATTTTGAAAACTATAATGGAGTAACGGAAGATATATATTATAAAGGAGACCTGATACTTAAGGCACATCCAAGTGGCCTTAAATATAGTCATTGTACAGGTATAAGCTTTGAGATATTCTTTAAAGCTATGCAAAGTAGAAATAAAGCTAATGGTATAGATATCAATGATTTTAATGGTATGACAAAGGATGAGTTGGTTGATTTTATGCTGACCTGGTATGTAGCAAAAGGTCCTAAATCAGAGAGCAATCTAGCCGTTGCTATTGAGAAATATGGATTAGGCGATAGAATCACTGATCTTGAAGATGTTGCTCCAGGGGATTTTATTGATCTTTCTCGTGAAAACAATACAGGACATGCTGTAATATTTATAGATTGGATAAGAGAGGGGAATAGGATAATAGGATTGAAATATTGGTCAAGTCAGGGATCAACAAAAGGTATAAGCTATAAAAATGAATATTTTAATATTAGAGATAGTAATGGGGAGAAATATGGTAATGTGATATCCGACAGCTTGAATATTGCAAGAATAAATCCTGTTAGTGAATATAAACGATAGAATTTAACATCTAATTTACTTCTTTTTTAAATAGAATTTGGAAAGACAATTCATAAAGAAGCCAATATGAGACATGGAGCATCTGAGGTAATAAATAGACTATATCATAATCACTTTATACACTTTGTGACAGCAAGAGATATTCGAATAAAACAAACTAGTATAAAGTGGTTAGAAAAGTATAAGATGCCTATAGATTCTATATCATTATTGGGCAGTTATGACAAAGTCAACAAGGCAAAAGAACTTGAATGTGACATATTTATTGAGGAAAGTATGAAAATGCAGTGCAGCTTTCAGAAGCAGGTTTTAATATAATTCTGATTGACTGTAAATATAACAAAGGAATACTTCATGATAATGTAGTCAGGCTAAAGAATTGGTATCAAATTGAAAGAATAGTATCAGACTACTCCAGTGAAGCTAAAGGAATTAGAATAGCAACATCTTAAAATACATCCAGAGACACAATAGGATGTATTTTTTAGTTATTCTAAAAAATTTATTGACAAAAGTCAGATATTGTAATAGTATATAAATGATATCAAAATGATATTGATATAATAAAAGGGAGGTTATAGAATGTCAGACCAAATCGTAAAAAAGACAATTATTGAAGAAGAAATTGAAGCGAGATATTCCAACGGCATGGTAGTTCTTATAATAAATATTATACTAATAATATTGGGTATTATAGCTTTTATTGCAGGTATTATCAATGAAATAATACCATTAATAGTTATCGGAGCCTTGTATTCATTTATTATAGGACCTATATTATTTGCAGGGTTAAAGGTTCTAAAACCCAATGAAGCACTTGTATTAACGCTATTCGGGAAGTATACAGGAACTTTAAAGGGTGAGGGATTTTATTTTGTAAATCCATTTACTACATCTGTAAATCCTACATCTAAAACAACATCAACGGGGAAATTAGGAGCTGAATCTACTGTGAGCGTATCTAAAGATTCTGTTTCTGTTAATGCTCCTAATAAAAAGATATCTCTAAAGACTATGACACTAAGCAATGATAAGCAGAAGGTAAATGACCAGTTGGGAAATCCAATCATCATTGGAATTAATGTAATCTGGAGAGTTACAAATACAGCTAAGGCAGTCTTTAATGTAGATAATTATGTTGAATTTTTGTCTATTCAGACTGATTCAGCCTTAAGAAATATTGTCAGAATGTATCCTTATGATTCTGCTGATTCAGACAATGAAAAATCTTTAAGAGGTAGTAGCATAGAAGTGGCAAATAAGTTAACAGATGAAATCCAACAAAATGTTGAGCTTGCAGGACTGGAGATTCTAGAAGCTCGAATTACACATCTTGCTTATGCACCAGAAATTGCAGCAGCAATGTTACAAAGACAACAGGCTGCGGCTATAGTAGATGCTAGACAGATGATAGTTGAAGGGGCGGTAGGTATGGTAGAAATGGCTTTAAAACAATTGAATGAAAATGATATTGTGGATTTAGATGAGGAAAGAAAGGCTGCCATGGTCAGTAATCTGCTTGTTGTCTTATGTGGTAATAGAGATGTTCAACCCATCGTAAATAGCGGTTCATTATATTAAAAGATAAGGAGGATGATGAAATGGAAAAGAAAGAGAATGAAAAGAAGCAAATATTATTGAGAATTTCATCATCCCTATGGCAGGATTTGGCTGCTTGGGCTGAAGATGATTTTCGCTCAATCAATGGACAAATAGAATATCTGCTTAATGAAAGTGTAAAGCAAAGAAAAAAGGGTAAAACGAGGAATGAATAATATCCTATTTAGTAAGATTTAATGGTATAATCATATATAATATGATTTCATCTATAGGAGGGTATTCATTGAAGGAAACAATATATGTAATAGGACACAAAAACCCAGATTCAGATTCCATTTGTTCAGCAATAGCATATGCAGAATACAAGAATGGAAATAATGATGTTAAGGCTATACCTGTTAGATTAGGGGATATCAATAGACAGACTGATTTTATACTTGATTATTTCGATGTTGAGGTTCCGCCACTTATGGATACTGTTAAGTTGAGTGTAATGGACTTGGATTTCGATAAGATTCCTCCAGTAAGTCCAGAAATATCATTAAAAATGGCATTAAGTTTGATGAATAAAAATAATGTTTATAGCTTACCTGTTGTTGACGAAAATGAGCTATTGATAGGTATTGTTACTTTATCAGACATTGTTCAGAATTATGTAGATGTATGGGACAATACAATACTAGGTAAATCTAAAACCTCTATAGAGAATATCATCGATACTCTTTCAGGAGAAGGATTAGTATTTCCAATTAACCCCAGATCTTTCGATGGGAAATTATTGGTTTTGGCTATGGAACCAAATACTTTGCGTGGATATTTAGAAGATAATGATATCGTAATTTGCGGTGATAGAAAAGATATTTTAGAGGTAACATTGAAGAGCAACATATCCTTAATTGTAATAACCGGTAATGGGAAACTGGATGATAATTCTATGAAATTAGCAAATGAAAGAGGCATTACTGTTATATCAACTCCTTATGATACCTTTACTGCTTCTAGAATGATAACACAGAGTGTACCAATAAATTATGTGATGACAAGAGAAAATCTAGTATATTTTTCTCTTGATGATTTGGTGGATGATATTAAAACTCATATGTCACAGACTAGATATAGATCCTATCCAGTTATAGATAATGATAGGAAAGTGGTAGGTTCCATATCAAGATACCATCTGATTTCTAGTTCCAAGAAAAAGGTTATTCTGGTAGATCACAATGAAAGAAGCCAATCTATTGATGGATTAGAAGAAGCCGAGATATTAGAAATAATAGATCATCATAGGATAGCAGATGTTTTTACAGGTTCACCTATATATTTTAGAAATGAGCCTGTAGGTAGTACTTGTACAATAGTAGCATCTATATTATTTGAAAATGGAAGAATACCATCTAAGAAAATAGCTGGGATTCTAGCTGCTGGAATAATCTCTGATACATTATTATTTAGATCTCCAACTTCAACAAATACTGATAGGATTATGTTAGATAGACTAGCTAAGATAGCTGATTTAGAAGTAGAGGAGTTTACATTGGAGATGTTCAAGGAAGGAACCTCGCTGATAGGCAAAACGCCTAAGGAATTATTAAGTCAAGACTTCAAATCCTTTATAGTAAGTAAGGAAAAGATTGGAATTTCTCAGGTTTATACCATGGATCCAGATAGTCTTAAAGATATGATGGATGATTTAATAATATCTATGGAAGAAAGAGCCAAGGAATATGATTACTCAATATTTATATTGATGCTAACTGACATTTTTGAGGAGGCATCTGAAATGATTGTTGTAGGACCAAACAAGGATTATGCAGCACAAGCCTTTAATACAAGCTTAAAGGGAAATTCATTCTATGCACCGGGGGTATTATCTAGAAAGAAACAAGTTATACCACCAATTACTAATATAATAACAAATGCAGATAATATAATATAAAGAGAGGCTTAGCCTCTCTTATTACATGTTCTTAACTAAATTATATAAAGTTTTTACATGGATTCCACTAGCACCCTTTGGTAAATATCCCCTTCCCTTAGTATCATAGGCAGTACCAGCAATATCTAAATGCACCCAAGGTACTTGGTCTACAAATTCTTCTAAGAACATCCCGGCAGTAATAGTACCCGCCCCTCTACCTGCAGAGTTCTTTAAATCTCCAAAATCACCTTTTATCTGCTCTCTATATTCAGGGTATGAAGGCAATTGCCATACATATTCACCGGATAATTCTGCAGCTTCTTTAACTTCTTTCATAAGCTTATCATCATTTGTAATAGCACCAGTGGTCAAGCCACCTAATGCAACCACACAGGCCCCAGTTAAAGTCGCTAAGTCAACTATTTTATCTGCTTTAACTTCTCTTGCTGCATACCATAAAGCATCGGCTAAAGTGAGTCTTCCTTCAGCATCTGTGTTCAAAACTTCAATTGTTTTACCAGACATAGATTCTAGAATATCACCATTCTTATATGCAGCTCCAGAAATCATGTTTTCACAAGCAGCCACAATTCCTACTACATTTTTCTTTAATTTTGCTTTAGCAATAACCTTTAATGCACCTATTACAGTCGCAGATCCAGCCATATCACAGAACATTGTATCCATACTTGTAGATGGCTTTAATGAGTATCCACCTGAATCATAGGTTAGTCCTTTACCTACAAGAGCAATTTTTTCATTAGAATCAGGATCCCCATTATATGTCATTGTAAAGAAACGAGGTTCTTTGGATGAACCTTCTGATACAGCAAGAAATGCTTTCATTCCTAGTTTCTCAATTCCTGCTTTATCATAGATATCAACCTTTATATCTAATTCTTCTAGATTGTCTTTGGCAGCATTGGCTAATGCCTCAGGATACATATGCATTGCTCTTTCATTTACTAAATCCCTTGTTAAAAATATTCCTTCTATCAATAATTCGCTTTCTTTA